>NZ_JASPHV020000039.1:0-10277 GCF_030229435.2 Corynebacterium sp. MSK122
CGCGACCAGGCTAACTGCCTCGCCTGCCACCACGCGCTCAACAGCAGCATCCTTAACATCCTTCGGAGTCCAACGCGTCACAACTACCTCCCGGTCGAAGTGGCGCATTCACCCCTTGACAGCACGGGTTACCTTTCGCCCCACGGGCCCCAAAATTTGGCACTTAGCTGCACTTTGCGTGCAACGTCCGGGGTGAACGAGACCACAGTTGTGGCGATTCTTGCCCGAAATATCTGTCCGATGTGTGGTTTATTAGATGGGTACACACGTGATAAATCGACCGTCGATCCGGGCCCGCGCGATACCAATGCCGGGCCCGGCGCGTGTGAGTAAGAGAGTTTCTCCCTTTCATGTTAAAACGCGCAATCGGAATTTCCATGGCGTTTATCGGCGTCGTCGTGGGCGCAGGCTTCGCCTCCGGCCAGGAGGCCATGCAGTACTTCGTGGCCTTTGGTAACTGGGGCCTGTGGGGCATCGCCCTAGCCGCTGGTTTGATGATGATCACCGGCATCTCCATCCTGCAGCTCGGCTCGTATTTCCAAGCCGAGGAGCACACCGCTGTCTACGACAAGGTCGCATCGCCATTTACCGCCAAGATCTTGGACTGGTCCACCCTGGTGACCTTGTTCGCCATCGGCTTCGTCATGTTTGCCGGCGGCGGTTCGAATATCAATCAGCAGTTCCCATCCATCCCCGTGTGGGTGGGTGCAACTGCCATGCTGATTTTGGTGCTGATCGTCGGCCTGATGGATGTCGACCGCGTAACCGCGGTCATCGGTACCATCACCCCATTCATCATCATCTTCGTGGTGATTGCCACCGGCTATACCATCTTGAATGCAGACGTTGATTTCTCTGCCATGAATGACTGGGCGGTCAACAATGTTGATACCTCGCTGCCTAATTGGTGGCTAGCCGCACTGAACTACACCGGTCTGAACGTGATGACGGCAGTATCCATGTCCATCGTTATTGGCGGTAACTTCCTGGATAACCGTGCAGTCGGCATCGGTGGCCTCATTGGCGGCCTGCTCTACCTAATCCTGTTGGCACTTTTGGTCTTCGCCCTGTTCTTCGAGGCTAAGGACGTCAACGGCCAGGACATGCCGGTCCTGAGCCTAATTTCCGGCATCCACCCGGTACTCGGCGTGTTGATGACCTTTGTCATTTACGGCATGGTCTTTAATACCGCCATCGGTATGTTCTACGCGCTGGGCAAGCGCTTGACCCGCAATAACCCCAAGCGCTTCTACCCGGTTTATGCCGGCGCCTGCATCATCGGCTTCATCTTGTCTTTCGTGGGCTTCCAGGCCTTGGTCAGCAACGTCTACCCGATCCTGGGCTACCTGGGACTGCTGATGATCGTGGTGATGGTCTTTAACCGCATCAAGAACGGCAGCAAGCTCTCGGATGAGTCCGACCGCCGCATGCGCGCACACGAGCTGGTGTCCCGCCGCCTGGACCCGCGCAAGCGCTTTACCAAGAAGAATGAGCGTGAGCTGCGCAAGCTGGCTGCAGCATCCAATATGGAAACCACCGAGTTTGTCACCAATATCGCAGAAGAGATCCACGAGGAGCTCGAAAATGATGATGATATTGAGTATGACCGCGAAGATCCGGAGCCGTCCGTGACCTACGTGCAACACACCAAGCCGGAGGTTCCGTCGTCCACTAGCGACCTCGACTTTGGCAAGAAGGGCACTGGTACCGACTCCGGCACTGGCACCGCCAAGCCGGTTTCTGAGGACTAGCTCCCTCGTCCACTGCTGATAAGCCAAAAGCTCGGCGCCCTCCTTTCCCCATAGCAAGGGAAGGAGGGCGCCGAGCTTTCTAGTGCGTCAGGCGGCGAAGCGGCACTGTCCTAGACGAGCAGCTCTGCAATCTGAATAGTGTTGAGAGCAGCGCCCTTGCGCAGGTTATCGCCGGCGACGACGAGTACCAGGCCCTTGTTATCGTCCACCGTTTGGTCTTGGCGAATGCGGCCGACCAAGGACTCGTCGATGCCGGTGGCGGCGAGCGGAGTGGGGACGTCGGCAAGCGTAACGCCCGGAGCGCCACCCAAAAGCTCGGTGGCCTGCTCTGGGGTGATGGGCTTATCGAACTCGGCGTGAATGGTCAGGGTGTGGCCGGTGAAGACCGGGATGCGCACGCAAGTACCCGCCACCTTCAGCTCCGGAATGTCCAGGATCTTGCGGGATTCGTTGCGCAGCTTTTGTTCCTCGTCGGTCTCCAGGGAGCCATCATCAACGAGGTTTCCAGCCATCGGCAGAGCGTTATAGGCGATAGGTGCCACGTACGGGCCAAAGTCTTCGTCATTAAGCGCGGAGCCGTCGTGGACCAAGCCCACATTGTGCTCACCGACGGAATAGACCTGCGCGGCCAAAGTCTGCACGCCGGCCAGACCGGAACCAGACACCGCCTGGTAAGAGGACACGTGGAGCTTATACAGGCCAGCGGCATCGTGGAGGACCTTCAGCACTGGCATGGCAGCCATGGTGGTGCAGTTCGGGTTCGCGATGATGCCCTTCGGGGTATTCTTGGCTGCCTCGGGGTTGACCTCGGAAACGATGAGGGGAACCTCTGGGTCCTTGCGGTAGGCCGAGGAATTATCCACCACGGTCGCGCCGGCCGCGGCGAATACCGGGGCCCACTGCTTAGAGGTGGAGCCGCCGGCAGAGAATAAAGCAATATCGACGTCGGCAACGGACTGCTCGGTGACCTCAGCGAGGTCTTCTACGGTAATCTGCTCGCCGCGGAATTCCAGCTCGGTGCCGGCGGAGCGAGACGAGGCAAAAAAGCGCACTTTATCCGCCGGGAAATTGCGTTCTTCCAAGATGGAGCGCATAACGCGGCCGACCTGGCCGGTAGCGCCTACGACTGCAACAGTGGTCATGACTTAAAAATCCTCTGTAGTTGATTTTGAGTATTTAACGTCCGGTTCCAGCATAAACCGTGGCTTCTTCTTCGCCGCCAAGCTGGAACTTATCGTGCAGCGCACGAGCTGCCTTATCCAGGTCGGCCTCCCGGGTGAGCACGGAGATGCGGATTTCGGAGGTGGAGATGAGCTCCATATTGACATCGACGTCGCGCAGGGCCTCGGTAAACTCGGCGGTCACGCCCGGGTGGGACTTCATGCCGGCGCCGACGAGGGAGACCTTGCCCACCTGGTCGTCGTAAAGCACATTGGCCCAGCCGCCCTCGGACTTCAGCTTGGTCAACAGTTCCATGGCGCGTGGGCCGTCGGCACGCGGGCAGGTGAAGGTGATATCGGTGGTGCCATCCTCCAGGGAGGAGACGTTTTGCAAGACCATGTCGATATTGATTTCTGCATCGGCAATGACACGGAAAACCTTCGCTGCCTCCCCGGGGCGGTCCGGGATTCCAAGGACGGTGACCTTTGCCTCGGACTTATCGGTTGCTACACCAGTTAGCACTGCTTCTTCCACAGGAATATCCTCCATCGATCCGGTCACTAGGGTGCCGGGGTCATTTGAATAAGACGAGCGAACTCGCAAGGGTACATTGAACGCGCGGGCGTACTCCACGCTGCGCAGAACCAAAATCTTGGAACCTACCGCGGCCATCTCTAGCATCTCCTCGAAGGAGAGTTTCTCTAGCTTCTGCGCGTCCGGGACGATGCGCGGGTCTGCGGTATACACGCCATCGACATCGGAATAAATCTCGCACACGTCCGCATTCAGCGCGGCTGCTAGCGCCACCGCGGTGGTATCGGAACCGCCGCGGCCCAGCGTGGTGACATCGCGCGATTCCTTATTAACTCCCTGGAATCCGGCGACGATGCAGATCTTGCCCTCATCCAGCGCTTCGGTCAGGCGGCCTGGGGTAACGTCCACGATGCGGGCATTGCCGTGGCGCTCGGTGGTGAGAACACCGGCCTGGGAGCCGGTAAAGGACTGGGCATGGGCACCCAAGGATTCCACGGCCATGGCCACCAGCGCATTGGAGATGCGCTCGCCCGCGGTCAGGAGCATGTCCATTTCGCGCCGTGGTGGCACGGGGTTGACCTGGGCGGCAAGGTCGAGCAGCTCATCGGTGGTATCGCCCATGGCGGAGCACACCACAACGACGTCGTTGCCCTGCTTCTTGGTGGCCACGATGCGCTCCGCAACGGCGCGAATGCGGTCTGCGGATTCGAGGGATGAGCCGCCATATTTTTGCACGATCAGGGCCACGGTAAGGATGCCGCCTTTCGTCTTTCAAGGCATCCCTGGCGCGCGCGTCTGCACGCAGCCAGAAATATCTGTCGGTCATTAGTCAAATCCCCATGCTACCCCGCAGGGGTCTAGTCCTCATCATAATTCCTAGACAATGCTTGCTTTTTATTCACACGCCCCGAGCGTAAAGCGCGCCATGCGCCGGCCGCCCCATGGAGAAAAACGCGCGCCATACAGCGCAGAATATGCATATAACAGGAATCTTTACTACCGTTGAGCGGGTGTTAAGCAACCTCCTTGCCATCTTTTTCGCGCTCGCATCCGCGCTGACGGTTGCTTGGGGCACGGTCATCCGCCACCGCATCGCCCTCGACGCCGATGATTCGGTCATGCGCGCCGCCATGTCTAACCCCTTGTGGTGGGTGGGCACCGCGGCTGCGATTGGCGCCTATGGCCTGCAGGTTATCGCGCTCGGCTTCGGCACCTTGCTGGTCGTCCAGCCCATCTTGGTGCTGTCCTTGATGTTTACCCTGCCGCTATCGGCGTGGTACTCCGGCCGCAAGATGCCCTTCCACGAGGTTTTCTGGTCCATTGCGCTGACCATCGCGGTGGGCATCATGGTCATCTACGGCCGACCGGTTGCCGGCAATCCCCGCCCAGAATGGAACGATTGGTGGCCGGCGCTCCTCGTGGGGTTGGCCACCCTCGCAATCCTCGGCGCGGCGGCCGCAAAGCTACCGGATCAGCGCCCTTTGGCATTGGGCACGGCCTGCGGCGTTATTTATGGCTTCGTCGCCCTGCTCTCTAAGGCCGTGGTGGATATTTTCACCCACGAAGGGCTCACCACCCTATTGGCGAGCTGGCAGTTCTACGGCCTCATCGGCCTCGCACTCACGGGCACGGTAGTCCAGCAATATTCCTTTAACGCCGGCCCCCTGGCCCATTCCCTGCCGGCCATGACCATCTTTGAGCCCATCGTGGCCTTCGGCTTGGGCTATATGGTGCTGGGAGAGAAATTCCTCATCGATACGGCCGTCGGTTGGGCAATTATGCTCATCGCCCTGACCGTCATGGTGCTATCCACCATCGTGCTCTCCCGCAGCCCGGTGAGCCAGCGCGGCTAGATGGCCCACTCAAAAACGCCGAGCATATAGGCCGAAAACCACGCGCCAAACAGGGCCCAGGCAATAACCGCCACGCTTGCCGAAGCCCCCTTTTTCACCCACGGCAACAACACGATCACTGCCGGCAGGAGCAGCCGGGGCCGCGAGTGCATGATGCCATCAGAAAGCAGCACATTGGCCATGAGGACGGCAGAAAATAACCAGGCCGCCAGCGGCAGGCGGCGCCACGCTAGCACCAGGCATACCGGAGCAGCGATCATTACGCCGGCGCTGAGCAAGTAGCCGCCAT
This sequence comes from Corynebacterium sp. MSK122, assembly GCF_030229435.2. NCBI lineage: Bacteria > Bacillati > Actinomycetota > Actinomycetes > Mycobacteriales > Corynebacteriaceae > Corynebacterium > Corynebacterium sp. MSK122. Next base: position 5,589 of record NZ_JASPHV020000039.1, read on the forward strand.
TGGTGGCCCCAGTGAGCGTCTCCCATAGCCAGATAACCGTAGCTTTGCCGCCATCAAAGCCGGAATTCCAATGTTCCTTCTGAATGCCAAAGTAACCGCCAACCTCTTTTAAGTGGCTGCTCGACCACCACAAATAGCCCACCAGCGGCACGACGGAAAACGCCACCGCGGCCCAGGCTCGCCAGTCCTTTCGGGCCCGCAGCAGGACCATAAGCCCAAAGACCGCAACGAGGTCCACCGCGGTAAGGCGCACGAGCCCGGCCACAAAGATATACGCCGCGGCGGCCCACCAGCGCTCGCCCACCAGCGCCACTACCGCCCAGATGGCCAGCGCCCCAAAGAGCGCCTCGGTATACGGCATGGAAAACACGATGGACATCGGCGCGCTGGTTACCACTACAGCGCTGAGCACTTGGGCCCACTTCCCCATGCCCATCTGCGCCGCCAAGGCCATCACACCGGCGGCCAGCGCGATGCTAAAGAGCACGTTAAGCGCAATAGCGGTGCCGGCCTCGCCGGTTCCCAGGATGCCGCTTATCGCACGTACGAGGAAAGGAAAGCCCGGAAAGAAGGCCATGGTCGTCTCGTGGACCGGCCCATCCGTAGAGATATCCGCACCGAAGTACCCGCCGCGGGCGATTTCTACGTAGTGCTTGGCGTCCCACTTATTAAGCAGTCCCCAGAGCTTATCGTCCTGCACGGCGGCCACCGCCGCGAGCAGGCCTACGCGCACCGCGGCTCCAATGAGCGCAACGAGCGCGGCAGGCGCCCACAAGGAGCGCAGTAAGGATGGCGAGTTAGGTACGGCATGGCGGGCTGTAGACACGAAAAGCATAGTACCGCACCGTCACCGCGTCTCATTGAATGAAATCTCTTGCCACATAGTGAGAGAGCCTGTAGTGTGACCGATATGACACAGCGGATTGACCTACTCCTTATCTGCCGCGGCGGGATTTCGGCCTAAGCACTGGCCAGCGCCCCGTCGCGGAGTCCGGCTACCCAAGCCCAGCTGGCCGTCTCCCACAGACACCACAGACAAGGAAACCGCACCACCATGTCCCCCACTGACTCTTTTATCAGCGCTCCTCGCGATATCACCACCCCTAACGGCCCACGCCGCGGAGGCCAGCCCGCGTGGAATAAGCAGCGCGGCTCGGCCATGCCCCACGAGCGCTACCAGCCCTTCGCCGTCGAGGTGGAAGACATCGACCTGCCGGACCGCACGTGGCCCAGCAAGAAAATCACGCACGCCCCACAATGGTGCGCGGTGGATCTGCGCGATGGCAACCAAGCGCTGATTGATCCCATGAGCCCAGAGCGCAAGCACCGCATGTTCGACCTGCTGGTCAAGATGGGCTACAAGGAAATCGAGGTCGGCTTCCCGTCCGCCTCCCAAACGGATTTCAACTTCGTCCGCGAAATCATCGAGGGCAATAAAATTCCCGATGACGTCACCATCCAGGTACTAGTCCAGGCCCGCGAGCACCTGATCCGCCGCACCTTTGAGGCCTGCGAGGGCGCCAAGAACGTCATCGTGCACTTCTATAACTCCACCTCGAAGCTGCAGCGCCGTGTGGTCTTCCGCAAAGACAAGCCCGCCATTAAGAAGCTGGCTACCGACGCCGCCGCACTCATCAAATCCATCGCCGCGGATTACCCAGACACCACGTGGCGCTGGGAGTACTCCCCCGAATCCTTCACCGGCACCGAGCTAGACTTCGCCCGCGAAGTCTGCGATGAAGTAGTAGAGATCATGGATCCCTGCCCGGATAATCCGATGATCATCAACCTGCCCTCCACCGTGGAGATGATCTCACCCAATGTCTACGCCGATTCCATCGAATGGATGCACCGCAACCTGGCCCGCCGCGAAGACATCGTGCTCTCCCTGCACCCGCACAATGACCGCGGCGAGGGGATCGCCGCCGCCGAGCTGGGCTTTATGGCCGGCGCGGACCGCATCGAGGGCTGCCTGTTTGGCAACGGCGAGCGCACCGGCAACGTCGATCTCGTCACTTTGGGCCTGAACATGCTCACCCAGGGCGTGGACCCGCAGATAGATTTTTCCGATCTGCCGCAGATTCGCGAAACCGTTGAATACTGCAACCAGCTGCGCGTGCCAGAGCGCCACCCCTATGGCGGCGAGTTGGTCTTTACCGCCTTTTCCGGTTCCCACCAAGACGCCATCAACAAGGGCTTGGATGCGCTGGCGGCCACCATCCGCCCCGGCGCGAACAATACCGAGGTCTCGTGGGAAGAACTGCGCGAGGCCACCTGGGAGGTTCCCTACCTGCCCATCGATCCCAAAGACTTGGGCCGCGACTACCAGGCGGTCATCCGCGTCAACTCCCAGTCCGGCAAGGGCGGCGTTGCCTACATCATGAAGACCGACCACGGCATCAATATGCCGCGCGCCATGCAAGCGGAGTTTTCCACCGTGGTACAAGAAATCACCGACTCCGAGGGCGGCGAGGTCAATTCCAAGAATATGTGGGACATCTTTGCCACAGAATTCCTGGACCGCGAGACCCCGCTGACTGTGGAGGCCTTCCACATGGACAACTCCCCGGCCGCTGACGGTGACGTCGCCGTGACCGCCACGGTGGCCTTCCGCGGGGAAAAGTCCACTGTCTCCGGCACCGGCAACGGCCCCATCGCGGCGTATGCCAACGCGCTGGAATCCCTGGGCATCGACTTCGAGGTTATGGAATACTCCCAGCAGTCCCGCTCCGCCGGTGACGACGCCGAGGCCGCCTGCTATATCGCTGCCGAGGTCAACCAGAACAAGGTCTGGGGAGCAGGCATCGCCGGCTCCACCACGCGGGCTTCCATCAACGCGATTAACTCCGCCGTCAACCGCGCCCTAGCCTGAGCCCGCCCGTCGGCGCTAAACACCAGCGCCGCGCCCCGGCGTGGTAGAAGGGTGGGTATGCCTTCTTCTACCTACCTCATTCCGCACCGCGGCTTGGGCGCCGTGCAGGCCCTGCCCATCTATGGTGCGCAGACGAAGGAAAACCGAGAGTTCACCGTCACCCTGGCGCCCCGTCAGGACGGTGGCTTGGAGGTGCGCACCGCCTCCCCCATCGGGCACATCACCAGTGCCGACCGCGCCGAGTATCCCGAAATAGATCTACTATTTCGCGCCGGGCTCACCCCTGCAGCCACCGCCGCGCCGCAGCCCGATGGCTCACTGTCACTGCTGCTGCCCCGGCCGGGCCTTTGCCTGCCGGCAAATAATCCGCCAGCGGGCCCGTGGACAATGCTGGGCTATGCCCCGCCCATCAATATCACCGATCTCCCCGCAGATCTGGATATTCCCGCCCAGGCCCGCATGCACGTGTTGGTGACGCTCTCACCCAGCACCACCGGTTCCGGCACCGATGCCTACCTGGGCCCGCGGTGGCTGGGGCGGTTGGAAGGGGTGGACGTCGCCAAGCAGGGCATAACCCTAGCCCACGCCTACCATGCGCCGCGCAGCACCGGCCGGGTACTCAGTATCTATGCGGGTGCGCCGCTGCCGGATTCAAAGGAAGCCTCGCTTGCCGACGCCACCCCTACCTCCCCCGCCGCCACCGAAACCTTCGAAACCACGAGCTTCCGCGCCATAAGCATCGATGACTCCGCACCGCACCGCCAGTGGTGGCCTGCCCTCATTGCCCTACTGATGATTGCAGCGCTTATCGCCGTAGTCATTTTTATCCTGTAGAAACTTTTGCTCAGGACAACGCCCCTTATTCACCGGCAGGGAAATTGGAAATGGCCCAAGTCAGTGCCTAAAATACGGTGTTACTATTGTCCTGTATAGAAAGGCCCCAATGACTTCGCTGGATTCCGCCACCTACGTGGTCCCCGACCACGGTTTTGGCGTGATCCATAATCTGCCCGTCGGGGATGTTTCGCCAGAAGTTTTCAGCGAATTGCTCGAGTCCACCGCCGCGGAAGGCGGTTATTTCTCCGCGGAACTCGGTCCCCGCACCGCCCAGGAAGGCTTCGCGGTTCGGATCGATGACTCGCTTGTGGGTCACCTCAGCGCCGCCGACTCCCAGGCCTACGCCCTCTTTGACTGGATTCTCAGCGCCGGCCTGCACCCGCACGCCACTGCCCATGTGAGCATGACGGACGCCTCCGGCGAAGAATGGCCCACGCTCAACCTATTCCTGCCGGCACCGCACCTGTGCATCCCCGCCAATAACCCGCCGGCGCAGCGCTGGACCATGCTGCCCGGCGAGACCACCGCCACATTAACGGAATTTTCCAAGGACGTCACCGGCTTTCCGCAAACCGACGAGCACTACCTCGTCTCTTTGCACACCCGCGGTTTCCTGCGTCGAAATACCGTTGATGTCTATGTCAATAGCACCTTCTTAGGCTCCCTCCCGCGAGACGCCGCCCGCGAGATTGCCCCCGCCGTGCTCGACTGCACCAAATCCGGCCGCCTGGCCATTGCCCACGGCTACTTCCACTACAACGCCGATGACCGCCCCGCGCTGACCATCTACGCGCACAACGCCGCCAATAAGCACCACGCCGGCCTAGTCTTAGGCATTGTCGCCGGTGGCGCCGCCATCATGTCCGCGGCCACCGCAGCCCGCGCACAGGCCGCACCCGCTGTTCCCGCCGGCACTACTGCCGGCGCCTGTCTCTTATACACATCTGACGCTGCCGACGAATAGCCAAGAGTGTAGATCT
>NZ_JASPHV020000003.1:0-130324 GCF_030229435.2 Corynebacterium sp. MSK122
AGCCAAGCTCACGAATAGTCTTGGTAACTGATTGCGTGCGTTTATAAACCTGGATGGCTCGACGTCGCTCTTCTTTGGTATACGAACGATTCATGATGGAATTCTCCAAAATTCCGTCCGCATCCCCTTTTGTCGTTTAACCCGGTCCTCATCGAGCATGCGCTGATCGATGGCGATGCCGACGGCCGCGCTGCTTCCCATCGCTTGCGAGACTTGGTCCGGCGAGCTGACCACATTGCCGGCCGCCCACAGGCGCGATACCGAGGTCTGGCCATGCTCTACGCTGACCCACCCGTTGGCTAATTCGCAGCCGACATCCCGCAGCAGTGCGTCATTGGGCAGAAAATCGGGCCCAGTAAAGCATGCTTCGTAGGTGTCTTCTCCAGTAGAGCTTTGCACTACTACGCCGGTTGACGATGTCTCCTCTGGCCGGATCTGTGTCACTTCCGCATCGTTTACCTCTACGCCTAATCCGGCGAGTTGAGTGCGATCAAGATCGGTGAGCTCAAGGCCGTTGGGATAGAAGGTCAGAGTGTCCGACCACTTGGACAGCAGCTTGCTGATCCGGATGGTAAAAGGCGGATTCGCGCCGCCGATGAGCGCAACCTTCTTCCCAGTGACTTCGTAGCCATGGCAGTACGGGCAGTGAAAGACCCTGGTGCCCCACAAATCGCTGAGGCCGGGAACTGCAGGGAGCTTGTCCGTGAGCCCCGTCGCGATGAGAACGTGGCGGGACTCGAGAACCTCGCCGCTGGCAAGTTTTGCCTGCCAAGGCTCGTGCTCGGAAACACGGGTGAGTTTCTCCACCGAGCCCTGGGTAATGGTTCCGCCGAATTTCTTGACCTCCGCGTGACCGCGCTGAAGCAGTTCGGCGGGAGCCGCGCCATCGAGGCCAAGGATGCCGTGGGCATGGTCACTGAAGCGATTGCGGGGAGCCCCGGAATCGATTAATTGAATATTTCGGTTAGCGCGGGCCAAGGTGATGGCGGCGGCGGTGCCGGCAAAGCCACCGCCGACGATAATGACGTCCGAGTACATTGCTCCTCCTGTATAGGACGTGGGTAGCATGGTGCGCAGCCGAGTATATGCAGTCAACATCAAAGGGGCTCGCGCGCAGAATGAATCGTGGTTCCACAGGGTTCTTTACACGTGAAGCGCTCTATGGGGCGTCGCCTGTGCAAGCAGTGGGCAGGTTCTTTGTAAAGTACTTCAACTTTCGTGGCCGGGCGTCCATGAGTGAGTTTTGGTGGGTCTTTGGTTTCCTCGTGCTGATTTCTGTGGCAATCGGCATTATCGACCGGCACTTTGGCGTGGATATTGAGACTATTGCAGAGGCGGTACTTGTGATTCCAGTCGTTTCCTTGATGTGCCGGCGGCTGCATGATTCTGGGCGGACGGGCCTGTTATGCCTGATAGGGTTCATTCCCGTGTTCGGTGGAATCGCGTTGCTCTTTATGATGGCGCTGCCCACGCGCGATAACGCGGAGCTTTAAAAATGTCCTTGCCTGATTAGGCTGGGTGACATGCAGACTTTTTCAAAGCGAGTACGCGACACGGATCAAGCAGGTGCCGAGGCGGCCGGATTGCGGTGGCTGGGGGAAGCCACCGACGCGGTGGTCAACGTCGTAAGCGCCGACGGGCTAGAAATCGTTACCGAGCGCGTAGATGAGGTCATGCCCACGCCGGAGGCGGCGAGGAAGTTTGGTGCGGAGCTGGCGCGCATGCACCGCGCGGGAGCCGAAGCGTTTGGCGCGCCTCCTACCGGGTGGGAAGGCAAAAACTTCATCGGCAGCATCGAGCAAGACTGCATCCCGACGGATAATTGGGGCGAGTTCTACGTTAACCAGCGCGTATTGCCCTTCGCGGAACTGGCGGGGATAAGTGCGGCGCAATTGGACTTGGTAAGGCGTGCCTGCGACGCCATCGCCGCGCGCAGTTGGGATGTGGCGCCGGCGCGCATCCACGGCGATCTATGGGCGGGCAATCTGCTTTTTGGGTCCGACGGTGGCATCATGATTGACCCCGCCGCCCATGGTGGGCACCCGCATACGGATTTGGGGATGTTGGCGCTTTTCGGGGCACCGTACCTCGAGGAAATCTTCCAGGGGTATGGTGCGCCGAAGGACATAGAGAAGTGGATTCCCATGCACCAACTGCACCCGTTGGCGGTACATGCGCTTACGCACGGCGCTAGCTATAACCGGCCGCTGGAGCGCGCGGCGGCCGCTACCTTGGAGGCGCTGTGCTAAAGGTTCGGCCCCTGCGGCATGATGCGCTTATGGGCACCGCGGCGCCATAAGGTTTCGATGCGTTCGCGGGCGGCGTCGGGAATCGCCTTGCCCTCTAGGTAGTCATCGATGTGGGCGTAGGTGACGCCGAGGGCCTCTTCGTCAGGAAGCTGAGGCTTATCGTCCTCCAAGTCCGCGGTGGGAACCTTTTCCCAGGTAGAGCGCGGGGCGCCGAGGTGCTCTAGGAGGGCGGCGCCTTGGCGCTTATTGAGGCCGGCCAAAGGGAGGAGATCTGCCGCGCCATCGCCCCACTTGGTAAAGAAAGCGGTGACGTTTTCCGCCGCATGGTCGGTGCCGATGACTAGCGCGCCGACCTCGCCTGCGATGGCGTATTGGGCGGTCATGCGCAGGCGGGCTTTGGTATTGCCGCGGTTGAAATCGGTGACGTCGGCAAGCTGCAATGCATCCGCCACCTGCTCGTCGAGGGCCAGGGTGGCCGGCTTGATATCGACGGCGGGGCGGTGATCGGGCTGGATGAAATCCAAAGCAATCTGGGCATCGTCCTCATCGGCCTGCACGCCGTGGGGTAGGCGCACGGCCCAAAACTCCGCGCCGTCGACGCGCTCCACCGCCAGCTGCGCAAGCTTTCCCGCCAAGGTGGAGTCTTGGCCGCCGGAGATACCCAGCACGTAGCCTTTAGCGCCGGTGGTGCGCAGGTAATCAACTAGGAAATCCACGCGGCGCTGCACTTCGGCTTCTGGATCGATAAAGGGGCGCACACCCAGGGCTTTTATGATGGTTTGCTGCAGATTTTCGGCATCGTTCGACATGACGTTCATGGTAGCCGCCTGACACAATATTGTGCTGTGAATAAGGAAGTTTATGTCAAGGTAGTAGCTGGCATAGCGGCCCTGGGCGGGCTGCTATTTGGATACGACACCGGCGTGATGTCCGGTGCCTTGCTTTTTATTAGCCCCGCATTCGATATGAGCGCGCACCAAGAGGGCTGGGTGACCTCGATGCTGCTCGTGGGTGCTGCAGTAGGGGCGCTGACGGCCGGGCGCATCGCCGATAGATTCGGCCGGCGGCTTACGCTGATTGCCGGCGGCATCATTTTCGTGCTGGGCTCCGTCTGGTGTGCGCTTTCCGGCTCGGTGGGAATGCTGGCAACGGCGCGCACCTTTTTGGGCTTTGCCGTGGGTGCAGTCTCCATTGTGTCCCCCATGTACATCGCGGAGATCGTGCCGGCCAAGGTGCGCGGGCGCATGGTCTCGCTCAATACCCTAGCGATTGTGGTGGGCCAGTTGATGGCCTACCTGGTCAACTCCGCGCTGGCTTCTACCGGTAGCTGGGAGTGGATGCTGGGCCTAGCCGCCGTGCCGGGCCTAGCGCTGGCGCTCGGAATGGCTTTCCTGCCAGAGACGCCGGTATGGCTGGCTACTAACGGCCACATGGCTAGCGCCCAGGAGATTGCCGGGCGCGCCGGGATGGATATTTCGGAGCTGACCTCGCAGGAGACCGCGCGAAAGTCCAGCGGATCCGAATGGAAGGCGCTGAAGGCCAATCGGTGGATGCAGATTACGGTGCTGCTTGCCATGCTGATGGGGCTGACGCAGCAGATTACCGGCGTCAACGCCATCGTGTACTTCGCGCCGACCATGATGAACCAGGTGGGGATTTCCACGGCCAACTCGGTTTATACCTCCATCGTTATCGGCACGGTATCCGTGCTGGCTTGCTGGGTGGGGCTCAAGGTCGTGGACCGCATTGGGCGAAAGCGGCTATTGCTTACCGGCCTGACCGGCAACGTGGTCTCGCTGTTTATCCTCTCCTTTGCCTATTCCCATGCGCAGGACTCCACCGCCATGGCGATGGTCTCGTTGGTCTTTATGGCGCTGTTTATCGCCTTCCAGCAGGCTGCAGTGTCGCCCACTACCTGGCTACTCATCTCCGAGCTGGTGCCGCTGCAGGTGCGCGGCCTAGGCATGGGCATTGCGGGACTCTCGCTATGGGCCACCAACTGGGCCGTGGCGCAGTATTTCCTGCCGCTAGTGGAGTGGCTGACCGGCCCAGTGGCGTTTATCGTCTTCGGAGTCTTTGGTCTCATCGCCATCGGCTACACCAAGGTTTTGGTTCCAGAGACTATGGGACGTAGCCTGGATGAGGTAGGCGAGGAGATGAAGTCGCGCTACGAGCGCGAGTCCGCACCCGTGAAGCCTTAGTGTTTTGGTATTGACGGCCGTGTGAGGTAACATTTTTCCTCGTGTCATGGCTGGGGATTCCCAGTCCGTGCTTTACTTATTCAACCGCATGTAGATTGCGCATAACGAAAGGAGCGCCCGATGAAGGTCCGTAAGTCCCTTCGGTCGCTGAAGAAGAAGCCGGGCGCCCAGGTTATTCGCCGCCACGGTAAGGTCTTCGTGATCAACAAGAAGGATCCCCGTTTCAAGGCTCGTCAGGGCTAATTGAGACGCGATTCCATCCGCTCCCTCCGGCTTTCCGGAGTGGGGCGGATTTTTTCATGCGTGAGCTCTGGCACAAAAGGATACATTCTCTTCAGTTCCGGTAAACATAAAGGCAAATATATGAATATAATTATTTTGCCTATTTGTGTCGTGAGAAAGAAGACTAATGTCCCAGCGAATCGTTGCCGCGCTCACTGCCACCGCACTCGGATTGTCTGCCCCAGTAGCTCATGCCGCAGAACCACAGTGGGAATCCTCTGTACCGGAGTCCCTTGGCATCAATGACCCGTCCTGTGTGCCTTCAGGGGACATCACTGAGCCCGCTGTGCTGCTGCATGGAACCTCGAATAATGCTTCCGTGTGGGGAAATTTGGTCCACCTCTTGCAAGATCAGGGGGCGTGCGTGTGGGCCTTTGACTACGGCGCCGATGATGTCACCTTGCAGATATGATTCCAAGCGTCAAAGCCATCGCGGATCTGGATGATTCGGCCGCGGAAATTGCGGATCAGGTGGACTATGTCCGTGAGGTCACTGGCTCGGACAAGGTGAACTTGGTGGGCCATTCCCAAGGCGGTATGCACATCAAGACGTATACACAGATGCATGGTGGGGCGGGTCATGTGTCCCATGCGGTGGCGGTAGGTGGCAACTTCCACGGCACCACGCTTAACGGGCAGGGGGAGACGCTTTCTAAATTCATTGCCTTCGCACCTCACCTCGCCGCTTTCCTGGCTAGTACGGCCGGCATCCAGCAAGTAGTGGGGTCGGAGTTTATGAAACGGCTCAATGCGCTGCCAGATACCGCGCCAGGCGTGCTTTATACCTCCATTTACTCACCGGGGGATACGACGGTGACTCCGAATAGTTCTTCGCAGCTGGCGCTTGGCGACGGCGCCGATGTGGTCAACCTCGACCTGGGCGAGGTCTGCGGCGTGGCTCCTCGGCACGACAAGCTGCCGACCAACTGGACAGTGTTGAGTCAGGTCATTTTTGGTCTGAAGCGCGCCCCGGGGGAGGGGCCGGACTCGTCGACCTGCGTCTCTGAGGGGGCGCTGATAAGCGGGACCTAGAGCGGGCCGCCAGCCCCTTAAATGTGAACTTTGACACACAAAATCGTGAACTCCAGGTAAACCTGCAGGAATCCCATTGGTGTAGTTTCATGGCTGTCCTTAGGTGTGGTCAACATGTGGGGTCCGGGGGTGTGCCATCCTGGGAATACCATGGCTGTAACTACTACATATTGTGTTAGTTGCGGGTATTTCCCCCAAAGTATAGTGTCGTTGATGTTGCTCAGAGCGGCGCAGGAAGCGCCCGTTTAGGCGGGAAAACGCTCCCCGCTCTGACGAATTTTTCAATGCAGGAGCTTTAAGGATCTATATGTCTATCACCGTTTACACCAAGCCAGCTTGCGTCCAGTGCAATGCCACCAAGAAGGCCCTCGACCGCGCCGGTCTCGATTACAATCTGGTCGATATTTCTGTTGATGATGAAGCCCGTGACTACGTCATGGCACTGGGCTACGTTCAGGCACCAGTAGTTGAAGCTAATGGCGAGCACTGGTCCGGTTTCCGCCCTGACCGTATCAAGGGCTTGGCTTCCGTAGCGGCATCCGCCTAAGAGGTAGGGGAGGCCAGTAGCTATGTTGGTCGTGTATTTTTCCTCCGCGACGGAAAATACGCACCGGTTCGTGCAGAAACTGGGCTTTCCCAGCGCGCGCATTCCGCTGCGCCGCACGGAGGAGCCCCTCAAGGTCAACGAACCTTATGTCTTGGTGTGCCCCACCTACGGCGGGGGCGCTTCCATCAGCCACCAAAACTCTCGGCCCGTGCCAAAGCAGGTTATTAAGTTCCTCAATGATGAGCACAACCGCAGCCTCATTCGCGCGGTAATCTCTGGTGGTAATAGCAATTTCGGTGCCGATTTTGGCAAGGCTGGTGACGTCATCAGTGCCAAATGTAAAGTGCCCTATGTATATCGTTTCGAGTTGCTGGGAAACGATGACGATATAAAGATTTGTCGTGAAGGTTTATTGGCTAACGCCGCCGAGCTCGGGCTCGAGGCCGCGGCCTAGCGCCCACCACGACTTAAATAAAGATCCTGATTTTTAAGAAAGGCCTTGTCAGCTGTGAGTACGCAATTGGGGAAGACCGTCGCCGAGCCAGTAAAGCCAGAAGAGCAGTTGGATTACCACGCTCTGAACGCGATGCTGAATCTCTACGATGCTAACGGCAAGATTCAGTTTGAAAAAGACCGCGAGGCCGCTAACCAATTCTTCCTGCAGCACGTTAATCAAAACACGGTCTACTTCCATGATCTGGAAGAAAAGATCGATTACCTGATTAATAACAAGTACTACGACCCGCAGGTCATTGAGCAGTATGAGTTCTCCTTTATTAAGGAGCTGTTCAAGCGCGCTTATTCCTATAAGTTCCGCTTCAAGTCCTTCCTGGGCGCGTATAAGTACTACACCAGCTACACGCTGAAGACTTTCGACGGGCGCCGCTACCTCGAGCGCTTTGAGGACCGTGTGTCCATGACCGCGCTGTTCTTGGCAGACGGTGACGCAGGCTTGGCCGAGCACCTCGTAGACGAGATCATGACCGGCCGCTTCCAGCCGGCTACCCCGACCTTCCTCAACGCCGGCAAGGCCCAGCGCGGCGAGCTCGTCTCCTGCTTCCTGCTGCGCATCGAGGACAATATGGAGTCCATCGGCCGCTCCATCAACTCCGCGCTGCAGCTTTCTAAGCGCGGCGGCGGCGTGGCCCTCCTGCTGTCTAATATCCGCGAGTCCGGTGCGCCAATTAAGCACATTGAGAACCAGTCTTCCGGCGTCATCCCCGTGATGAAGCTGCTGGAGGATTCCTTCTCCTACGCCAACCAGCTCGGTGCCCGCCAGGGTGCCGGTGCGGTTTACCTCAACGCGCACCACCCGGACATCATGAACTTCCTGGACACCAAGCGCGAGAATGCGGATGAGAAGATCCGCATTAAGACCCTCTCGCTGGGCATCGTCGTGCCGGATATCACCTTTGAGTTGGCTAAGCGCAATGATGATATGTACCTCTTCTCGCCGTATGACGTCGAGCGCGTCTATGGCAAGGCCTTCGGTGACATCTCCGTGACCGAGCACTACGAGGAGATGGTGGAAGACCCACGCATCCGCAAGAAGAAGATCAACGCCCGCCACTTCTTCCAGACCGTGGCAGAGCTGCAGTTCGAGTCCGGTTACCCGTACATCATGTTCGAGGACACCGTAAACCGCGCGAACCCAGTGAAGACCTCGTGGATCAACATGTCCAACCTGTGCTCGGAAATCCTGCAGGTCAACTCCGCATCCGAATTCAACGCGGACCTGACCTATGAGGAGCTGGGCAGCGATATTTCCTGCAACTTGGGTTCCCTGAATATCGCGATGACCATGGATTCGCCGGACTTTGCCAATACGGTGGAAACCGCCATCCGCGGCCTGACCGCCGTGGCGGATAAGACCTCCATTGACTCCGTGCCGTCCGTGCGCCGTGGTAATGATGAGTCCCACGCCATCGGCTTGGGCCAGATGAACCTGCACGGTTACTTGGGCCGCGAACACATCGAGTATGGCTCGGAAGAAGGCTTGGACTTTACCAATGCTTATTTTGCCGCCATTTTGTATGCGGCGCTGCGTGCCTCCAATAAGATTGCCCGCGAGCGCGGCGAGTACTTCACGGAATTCCCCCAGTCCGAGTATGCCTCGGGCGAATTCTTTGACCGCTACGATCCGGAAGAGTTCAAGCCGAAGACGAAGAAGGTGCAGGAGCTTTTCGACGCCTCTTCGATCCACACCCCGTCCGCCCAGGACTGGGAGGACTTGAAGCAGGACGTGGCTAAGTACGGCCTGTATAACCGCAACCTGCAGGCGGTGCCGCCGACGGGCTCGATTTCCTATATCAATAACTCCACCTCGTCCATCCACCCGATTGCCTCCAAGATTGAGATCCGCAAGGAGGGCAAGATCGGCCGCGTCTACTACCCGGCACCGCACATGGATAATGACAACCTGGAGTACTTCAAGGATTCTTATCAGATCGGTTACGAGAAGATCGTCGATACTTATGCCGTAGCCACGAAGTATGTGGACCAGGGCCTATCGCTCACGCTCTTCTTCAAGGACACCGCGACCACTCGTGAGGTCAATCGCGCGCAGATTTATGCGTGGCGCAAGGGCATTAAGACCTTGTACTACATCCGCCTGCGCCAGATGGCGCTGGAGGGCACCGAGGTCGAGGGCTGCGTATCCTGCATGCTCTAAACCGGTGGTAGGGCGCCTCGATGCACGTCGCGGGGAAGGACGTGCATCGAGGCGTTTAACCGTTTTCGGCCCTAGTGCGGTCGAGAATGGTGCGGGAGGTTTCTTCGGCGGCGTCGGCAAGCCCGGCATCAATGGCGCGGGCCAGTTCCATGTGCAGCTGTGTGGTGCCGCTGATGGGGTCGCGTTTGCGGGAGCCGAAGACGGACTTGCCCTTGAGCATCGCCACTAGGGAGGGGGCGAGCGCGGCGAGCATTTCATTGCCGGAGGCCCGCAGGATGAGGGTGTGGAAGCGCAGATCGGTTTCCAATTCTTCGCCCACGCGCGGAGACGGGGTGGATTCCAGCTCGGCCAATCGCGCGGCGAGGCGCAGCAATTCCGCCCGCTGCTGGGCGGTGGCGTTGCCGGCAGCCAGACGCGCGGCCACCGGTTCGATGCCAAGCCTTAGCTCGTTGAGCCGGGCCACTTGCTGCCCGCGCGTTTTATCGTTGTCTAAGCGCCAGCCAATGATCGCTGGGTCGTATACCGCCCACTTCTCCATCGGTAGCACCGTGAGGCCCACGCGGCGCTCAGAGCTCACCATGCCGAGATGCTCCAAGGCGCGCATGGCCTCTCGGGCTACGGTGCGGGAGATGCCAAAGCGCTTTTCGACGTCCCCCAGCCGGAACCGCTCGCCCTCCGCGAGGTCTCCGCTTACTATATCCGCGCCGAGCTGATCCACCACGGAACCCAGCAGGGGAGGGGTGGCACTCATGCGGAAATCCTTTCTTTGCATGCTCCGAAGTAACTGGGATCAGTATAGGTAAGTGGTATCCAGCACAATGGCTTAGAGGGGCGGCGAATTGGGTATGCTGGAGACCTGAATTTGTCCGTTTTTAGTATTGGAGTGACGCCGCGTGTCGCACGAGTACGATGACTATCTTTCTAGTCATGAAAAGCCAGTTGAAGCCATTAACTGGAATAGCATCCCGGATGAAAAGGACCTTGAAGTGTGGGACCGTCTCACCGGTAACTTCTGGTTGCCGGAAAAGGTTCCAGTCTCCAATGACCTTCCCAGCTGGAAGACGCTGACGGAGAAGGAAAAGGAAACCACCATGCGGGTCTTTACCGGCCTGACGCTGCTGGATACCATCCAGGGCACAGTGGGTGCGATTTCCCTCCTTCCGGATTCCCAGACTCTGCATGAGGAAGCGGTCTACACCAATATCGCCTTCATGGAGTCCGTGCACGCCAAGTCCTATTCCAATATCTTTATGACCCTGGCGTCCACGCCGATGATCAACGATGCCTTCCGCTGGTCCGAAGAAAACGAGAACCTGCAGAAGAAGGCCAAGATCATCTTGTCCTACTACAAGGGCGATGATCCGCTGAAGAAGAAGGTGGCGTCCACGCTGCTGGAGTCCTTCCTGTTCTACTCCGGCTTCTACCTGCCGATGTACTTCTCCTCCCGTGCGAAGCTCACCAACACCGCCGATATCATCCGCCTGATCATCCGCGATGAGGCTGTGCATGGTTACTACATTGGTTATAAGTTCCAGCAGGCGTATAAGCAGCTGGATGAAGAGCGCCAGGCGGAGCTGAAGGAATACACCTTCGACTTGGTCTATGACCTCTATGACAATGAGATCGACTACACCGAGGATCTCTACGATGACCTGGGCTGGACCGAGGACGTTAAGCGCTTCCTGCGGTACAACGCCAATAAGGCGTTGAATAACTTGGGCTTCGAGGGGCTCTTCCCGGCCGATGAGACCCGCGTTTCCCCGGCTATCTTGTCTTCGTTGTCGCCGAACGCCGACGAGAACCATGACTTCTTCTCTGGTTCGGGTTCTTCCTATGTCATCGGCAAGGCTGAGGACACTACGGATGATGACTGGGACTTCTAAGCATTCCCGCTGATCAGCGTGGTCTAGCGGCACACCTTCTGCTCGAACTCAACCGAAAGGTTGATAACGAGCGGGGGTGTGTTTTTACGTTTTGGGGCCGCACAATTCGGCGCGACTGTGACATATAGCACGCTGCATCTTTGGCGAAAACCGTAGGAGGAAATAGTGGCTGCGCCACGTGCAGGGGCAATGTGGCAGATGTGGTCAGTGGTGAGGTGTGTCCTTGTGTCCGAGTATTGGGGGAAGCTGGAAAGAAGAGGGGAAAATGGCCTAATATAAGGCGAGTAAACCTAGGTGTAGGTGGAGTCTGTCCACAGACACTTTGTTATTCAGGAGGATTTTATGACCGCTGTGGCGCCACGGGTCGACGATTACGTCGCCCCCACACGTCCAGAGCCAACCGGTAACGCGAAGACCGGTTCAAAGGCTTGGGTATTTCTAACCACCACCGACCACAAGCAGCTGGGCATCATGTACTTGATCATGTCCTTCAGCTTCTTCTTCCTCGGTGGCTTTATGGCACTGTTGATCCGCGCGGAGCTGTTCACCCCGGGTCTCCAGTTCTTGTCCAATGAGCAGTTCAACCAGCTGTTCACCATGCACGGCACCGTGATGCTGCTGCTGTTTGCGACCCCAGTTGTGTGGGGCTTTGGTAACTACATTCTGCCGCTGCAGATTGGTGCGCCGGACGTGGCCTTCCCGCGTCTGAATGCCTTCGGCTTCTGGGTTACCCTGCTGGGCGGCATCGTCATGCTGCTGGGCTTTGTAACCCCAGGCGGTGCAGCTGACTTCGGCTGGACCATGTACATGCCGCTGGCTGATGGTGTCCACACCCCGGGCATCGGCGCGGATATGTGGATTGTCGGCGTGGGCGCTACCGGTGTCGGTACCATTGCCTCCGCTATCAACATGATTACGACTATCCTGACCCTGCGCGCACCGGGCATGACCATGTTCCGTCTGCCGGTCTTCAGCTGGGCTGTGTTTACCGCATCCGCCATCGTGCTCATGATTTTCCCACTGCTGACCGCTGCGGCACTGGGCGTTCTGTATGACCGCAAGCTGGGCGGCCACATCTACGATTCCGCTAATGGTGGCGCCATCCTGTGGCAGCACCTGTTCTGGTTCTTCGGCCACCCTGAGGTTTACGTCCTCGCGCTGCCGTTCTTCGGCGTTGTGTCTGAGGTCGTTCCGGTCTTCTCCCGCAAGCCGGTCTTCGGCTACATCGGCCTGGTCTTCGCACTGCTGGCCATCGGCTCCCTGTCCATGGCTGTGTGGGCACACCACATGTTCGTCACCGGCGCTATCCTGCTGCCGTTCTTCTCCTTCATGACGTTCCTGATTGCGGTTCCAACCGGCGTTAAGTTCTTCAACTGGGTCGGCACCATGTGGAAGGGCCACATCACCTGGGATACCCCGATGATCTTCGCCATGGGCTTCATGGCTACCTTCCTCTTCGGCGGCATGACCGGCGTTATGCTGGCATCCCCGGCACTGGACTTCCACCTGGCTGAGTCCTACTTCTTGATCGCACACTTCCACTACACCCTGTTCGGTACGGTTGTGTTCTCCGCCTTCGCCGGCCTGTACTTCTGGTTCCCCAAGATGACCGGCCGCATGCTGGACGAGCGTCTGGGCAAGATTCACTTCTGGTTGACCTTCATCGGCTTCCACGGCACCTTCCTGGTTCAGCACTGGGTCGGCAACATGGGTATGCCGCGTCGCTACGCTGACTACCTGGAGTCCGATGGCTTCACGGTCTTCAACCAGATTTCCACCATCTTCTCCTTCGTCCTCGGCGCTTCCGTTATCCCGCTGATTTGGAACGTATTCAAGTCCTGGCGCTACGGCGAGATCGTCACCGTGGATGACCCATGGGGCTACGGCAACTCCCTCGAGTGGGCAACCTCCTGCCCGCCGCCGCGCCACAACTTCGTGTCGCTGCCGCGTATCCGCTCCGAGCGTCCGGCCTTCGAGCTGCACTACCCGCACATGGTTCAGCGCATGCGCGAAGAAGCACACGTGGGTAGCCACTAAAGCGATATAACTCGCTAAAGCACTCCTGACTTAAGCCGCCTCCCAGCCCGCTAGGGCCGTGGGAGGCGGCTTCGGCGTATCTTATTTGCCCCACGTGCGATAATAGGCGGCGTGAGTACCCAAGCTGATACCTATGCCGTCATTACCACCACCGGGCCGGACAAGCCCGGGGTCTCGGCTGCCTTCTTCCGCGTGTTGGCGTCTTATAGCGCCGCGCTTGTCGACGTCGAACAGGCCATCTTTTCCGGCCGTATCACCCTCGCTGCCCATACCCGCATTCCCAGTGCGCGCGCCGAGCAGATTACACAGGGGTTGCGCAATACCTTGAGCATCTATGGGCAGCAGGTATCCGTGGACGTGCGGGAGGAGGAATCTAGCGCGCGAGCTCGCTCCACGCATGCGGTGGTCCTCATGGGAACGGAAGTAACAGCCCACCACGTAGAGGAGGTCGCCCGCGTATTGGCCAACTTCGATGCCAATATCGATCGCATCCGCGGGCTTTCCACCTCTCCGCTGACCGGCCTGGAGCTTTTCTTGTCCCTCGATGGTTCCGCGGCACCCGTACGCCAGGCGCTGGCAGAGCTGGCACAGCAGATTGGCATCGACATTGCCATCGAACCGGCGGGTCTGGGCCGGCGTTCCAAGCGCCTCGTCTGCTTCGACTGCGATAGCACCCTCATTCAAGGCGAGGTCATCGAGATGCTGGCCGCGCACGCCGGCAAGGAGGAAGAAGTTGCCGCAATCACGGCCCGGGCTATGCGCGGCGAATTGGACTTTGAGGAGTCCCTGCGCGAGCGCGTGGCCGTTTTGGCCGGCCTGGATGCTTCCATCATTGATGAGGTAGCCCGCGAGATTCAGCTGACCCCCGGTGCCCGCGAGACTATTGCCACGCTCAACCGCATCGGTTATCGCACCGCTGTGGTTTCGGGCGGGTTCATCCAAGTCCTGGAGGGACTAGCCGCAGAAATGCAACTAGATTACGTCCGCGCCAATACCTTGGAAATCGCCGATGGCAAGCTCACCGGCCGCGTAACCGGCAAGGTGGTTGACCGCAAGGCCAAGGAGGAATTCCTGCGGGAATTCGCCGCAGATTCCGGGGTAGGCATGCGCCAGACGGTCGCCGTGGGCGATGGTGCCAATGACATCGATATGATTACCGCCGCGGGACTGGGCATCGCCTTTAACGCTAAGCCGGCGCTGCAAGAAGTGGCGGATACCTCGGTAAATCACCGGCGGCTGGATGAAGTACTACAGATTTTGGGAATCCCGGCCGAGGAAGTTGTGCGTGGATAAGTTTGAAATCGCCCACCAGCGCTTGGTAGAAGCTTGTGACTCGCGCTCGTGGCGCGATGACCCAGAAAACCCTGACGAGCCCGCCACCATCCAAGCGATGCAGATTGCGCTTAACCTGCCAAAGCAGGAGCCGCCGGCGCGCACGGAGGTGCTGGAGGCGGCCGCCAGCGCCGTTGTGGCCGTGTGCTTGGACGAGCGCGCGGGGGAGGACGGGGCCTTCGCCCACGCCCTGGGCCAGTGGTACGGCCACCGCATCCGCAAGATCGCCCGCCGAGCGCGCAATAAGGCCTGGCGCGATGTACAGAGCCTGCCCGGCGTGACCGTGGCGGACCGTGCCCGGGCCTTCGCGCCTTCGGCCGTGGGGGAGGTGGATCCGCTCATCGGCAAGCTGCAAATCGGTCACACTGACCTTGCTTATGATGAGCCGGGAGCCCCGCTTGGCGATGCCCCCGTTATCTACGTCGACCGCAGCCTCAACATGTCTGCAGGCAAGGCCGCAGCGCAGGTGGGCCACGGTTCGATGATGCTCGCCGCGGCGATGTCGGTGGGGGAGGCCCGTGCCTGGGCCGACACCGGTTTTAAGCTTTCGGTTCGCGAGGTGTCCGGAGAAGATTTTCGCACTGCCTGTGCGCAGGACGGCGCCGTGATCATCGTAGACGCCGGCTTTACGGAGATTGCGCCAGACTCGGCTACCGTGTGCGCCCTGCGGCGACCAATCGCTTAAGCGCGCCGCGCACCGTATCCGGGTCGGTGGTTTGCCAAAAGCGCGGCATGGAGGCCTTGAGGAAGCTGCCGTAGCGCTTATACTCCAAGCGGTTATCGAGCACGGCCACCACTCCGCGGTCGGTCACGTGGCGCAGCAGGCGGCCTGCGCCCTGTGCCATGAGCAAGGCGGCGTGGTTGGCGGAAACCTCCATGAACCCGGAGCGGCCCGCAGCATCGGCTGCCTGGGCGCGCGCCTGCATCAGGGGATCGTCCGGCCGGGGGAACGGAATGCGGTCGATGATGACCAGTGAACAGGCCGGCCCCGGCACGTCCACGCCTTGCCACAGGGTAAGCGTGCCGAAGAGGCAGGAGTTTTCCTTCTGGGAGAATTTTTCTACCAGTGCGCCGATGGAATCCTCGCCTTGCACGAAGAGGTCAAAGGGGATGCGCGGCTTGAGGGCGGTGGCCGCCTCTTCCGCGGCGCGGCGGGAGGAGAACAGACCAAGCGTGCGCCCGCCGGCGGCCATAATGAGCTCGTAGATCTCATCGATGGTTTCTTTGGGCAGGCCATCGCGGCCCGGCGCGGGTAGGTGTTTGGCGGTGTACAGGATGCCGGATTTGGCTGGGTCGAAAGGCGTGCCCGCGTCCAGGGTGTCGTAGGTGCCGCTCGGCATGCCCCACTGCGCGGCCATGGCATCGAAGCGGCCGCCGAGGGCGAGGGTGGCCGAGGTCAGCACCACCGTCTGCTCCCCAAAGAGGTTCTCGCGCAGCATGTGGGCGATGGATAGGGGCGCCACGGCGAGGGTCTCGGCGTCGCTGCGCGGATCGCGCTCGAGCCAGACGACGTCATCTTGCTTGGCCGGGTCATCAGTGGCAAAGACCTCCAGCATGCGCGCTACGGCTTGTGCGAGGTCGGAGAGGTGGTTGCTCAAGTTTTGGCGCTCGGCGTTTTTCTCCGGATCGTCGGTGGCTTCGCCTTCTGGTGCGCGAGAAATGAGGGACTTAACGCGCAGGAATTCGTCGGCAAGCGCGCGCAAGTGGCCCTGTGCGGTTTCATCTAAGTCCGTCCAACGGCCTGGCTCTTGGATTTTCATCAGGTCATCAAATTCCTCGGCCAAGTCCGAGAGGCTGCCAGCATTGCCCAGCGACTTCGCGCGGTTGGCAGCCATCTTGATGGCGCGGGTAGTAATCTCCGCTGTGGACACCGAGGTGATGCGGCCGTCGAGCTCGTGGGCCTCATCGATAATGGCGACGTCATGCTCCGGCAAAATATTTGCCTCAGAAACCGCGTCGATGGCGAGCATGGCGTGGTTGGTGACCACGATATCGACGTCGGCAGCCGCCCTGCGAGCCTCTTCTGCAAAGCAATCTGGCCCGTGCGGGCAGCGCGAAGCGCCCAAGCACTCGTTGGACGTTACGGAAACCGCCCGCCACACCAAGTCCGGCACGCCCGGCTCTAGATCATCGCGGTCACCGGTGTCGGTTTCCTGCGCCCACTCGTGGATACGGCGCACGGCCTTGCCGCGGTGGGATATCTCGGATTCGTCGATAAGAGCTTCCGGGTCATCCGGCGTAGCCGCAATCTTATTCATGCACAGGTAGTTATTGCGGCCCTTCATGATGGCGAAGGTAGGCGTACGCTCCATAACAGGGGCGAGCGCCTTCGTAAGCCGTGGCAGATCGCGCTCCACCAGCTGGCGCTGCAAGGCTAGCGTCGCGGTGGAGACGATGACGGTGGACCCCGAGTTCATCGCATGCCGGATAGCCGGGACCAAGTAGGCCAGGGATTTACCGGTACCGGTACCGGCCTGCACTGCCAGGTGGCGCTCCTTTTCGAGCGCAGCCGTGACGGCCGTGGCCATGCGCACCTGGCCTTCGCGCCGGCTGCCGCCCAGCGCGCCAACGGCCTTGCCCAGCAGCGTTTCCGTGTCGAGGTTTAGGGGCTCATCTGCGTGCTCACTCACCCCACACAGTCTAGCGGCCTACTTTTTAAAGCCCACCATCCGCGTGGGCACGGCCGCCTCATCGCGCGAGAGCGCCAGGCCTTCCCACGGCAGGGTCTTGCGGGCCTGATCCAAATACTCGCGAGAGGCATGCAGATCCGGCAAGCCGTCAACGATGTGCCCATCGCGCATGAGCGGAATGGTCATCTCGCGGGTATCGAGCTGGCCGGTATCTGGCGCCGGTGCCTCAAAGGGGTAGACGATTTCTTCCACCGCCACGCCCGAGGAACGGTAGGTGCGTAGCGCGCGCTTGGCACCGCCGACGGACTGCTTGGAAGTAGAGCGCTTGGCTACTGGGATGCCATCTACCTCCACTACCTTGTAGACCATGCCGGCTGTAGGCGCGCCGGAGCCGGTGACCACGGACGTGCCGACGCCGTAGACATCGACCGGATCGCCGCGCAGGCCAGCGATGGCAAACTCATCGAGGTCAGAGGAGACCACGATATTGGTGTTGTGATTGCCCAAATCATCCAGCTGCTTGCGTACGCGGCGGGTGACCGCACCCAAGTCACCGGAATCTATGCGGACCCCACCTAGCTGCGGGCCACCTACTTTCACTGCGGTTTCTACGCCCTTGGTGATGTCATAGGTATCGACCAGCAGGGTGGTCTCTACACCCAGCGTGTCGATCTGGGAGCGGAAAGCGGCTTCCTCGTTCGGGGTGCCGTCCGGGTTGGTATGCGCCAAGGTCCAGGAATGGGCGGCAGTGCCGGAGACCGGAATGCCGTAGCGGTAGCCTGCCTCCAAATTGGAGGTGGCTTCGAAGCCAGCCAGGTAGGCCGCGCGGGCGGCGGTTACCGCCGCATACTCGTGGGTGCGGCGCGAGCCCATCTCGATAATCGGGCGGCCGTCGGCAGCCGTGACCATGCGGGAAGCAGCCGAAGCCACTGCGGAATCGGCGTTCAGGATGGACAGGATGACGGTCTCAAGGATTAAGCATTCACCAAAAGTGCCGCGCACCGTCAGGATGGGGGAGTTAGGGAAATACAGCTCACCTTCGCGGTAGCCGTCAATCTGCCCGGAAAAGCGGTAGTGACGCAGGTATTCCTTGGTTTTGTCATCCAGGAAGTCCATCTCTGCTAGCTGATTGGCTGAAAAGCGAAAATCCTCCACCGCACGCAGGACCCGCTCGGTGCCGGCAACCACGCCGTAGCGGCGCTCATTGGGCAGACGGCGGCCGAATACCTCGCAGGTGACCTGGCGGTTTGCCGAGCCGTCTCGCAGCGCGGCCTGGAGCATAGTGAGCTCGTATTTATCCGTCAGTAGAGCAGTGGAGCGATCATTAGGAATAGCTTTGTCATTCACGGGAGTGATAATACCCACTGACTAGGTGTTTTTCAGAGGTTTAGATTCTTTGGGCCTAGATTGTCCGCAGTCAGATTGGGCTGGCCCACAATAAATCCCCAAAAGTGGTTAGGCTAGAAAGCATGAAGGCGCAATTTCCCGTAGTCCGCATGAGCTCTCCTATGGCTACGCCCGAATTGGATGAAGAACTCGACGTAGATGTGGCCACGAGTGAGAACCTCCCGTGGATGTGCATCGTGTGGGATGACCCAGTCAACCTAATGAGCTACGTGTCCTACGTATTTCAAACCGTTTTGGGATATGACAAGAAGCGAGCCAATGAACTCATGATGCAGGTCCATACTGAGGGCAAGGCCGCCGTCTCCAGCGGCGAGCGCGACAAAATTGAGGCAGACGTGAAAAAGCTCCAGATCGCCGGTCTGTGGGCAACGATGCAGCAGGCAGGTTAAATATATGCAACCGTGGAAGAAAAAGAAGTCCCTCATGCGCGCGCCGAAGATAACGGCCGTTTTTGAGCCAATGGAGCGCGAGGTATTAGGTGATCTCACCGCTACCGTCTCCGAGGCGATCATTGGGCGCGCGCAGTCCGCACCTAAGGATGAGCTAGCAGAGATGCTGGACATGCCTACCGGCCACACCGAAGCCCCGGACGATCCCTCTCTGGCCCGTCTGTTTCCAGACTTTGAAATGCCCGGCGATGAGGAATACGAAGGCGATGCTTCTTTGCTGCGCTCGCTGCACGAGAATGACATTGCGCGCGCCAAGCTAGAAAACCTTCAGGTCATCGGTTCGGCCCTTGGCCCCACCGGCGGGGTAGAGGTCACCATTAGTGAGCAGGAGGCCCAAGCCTTTGTTGCCGGCCTTAATGATTTGCGCCTCTATGTTGCGGCAGGTGATGTTTCCGATGAAAACCTGATGTTGGACCGCGACAGCCTCGTGGAATGGTTGGCTTTCTGCCAAGATTCGCTGCTGCAGGTGCTGATGGACTAATGATAGACGGCATGAGCATCGGGCACTATAGCGGTGCCGATACTGGAGTCACGGTGCTCTACTGCGGGCCGGGTGGCGCGCTCGGCAGCGTCGATGTGCGCGGCGGCGGCCCTGGCACCCGCGAAACAGACCTTTTGCAGCCGCATAATACGGTCGAGCGCGTCCACGCCGTGGTGTTGGCAGGCGGTTCCGCCTTTGGCTTGGCGGCTGCCGATGGCGTAATGAATGAGCTGGCACACGAGGGGATTGGCTTCCCTGTCTTTGGCGAGGATAAGCCTGGACCGCGCGTGCCCATCGTCCCCGGAGCCGTCATCTTTGACCTCTTGGTCGGGCCTTCCCGCCCTAGGCCGAAAGAAGGCGCAGCCGCGCTGCGAGCCGCGTTCGCGGGCAGCGACGAATCCATGGGGTCGGTGGGAGCCGGCGTGGGGGCTACCGCTGGCAAGCTGCGCGGCGGGTTTGGCCTCGCTTCGCGCCGAGTGGGTGAGTATGAGGTCTCCGCCGCGATGGTCGCCAATCCCGTAGGCGAGGTCATCGATCCGCAGTCCGGCCGGCTGTACGGCGCGCCGGGTCGCACTCCGGTCAATGTTGCCGCCTACCGCGCCTTGCCGCACCCAGCGGAGTCCAAGCTCAATACCACCATCGGCGCCGTGCTTACCGACGCCCCCGTAACCACCGCCCAAGCGCAGCGCTTAGCAATGACTGCCCACGACGGCATCGCTCGTGCGGTGCGGCCTGCCCATTCACCGCTAGACGGCGACACCATCTTTGCCTTGTCGACCGCGCAGCGCCCAGCTGAACTCAGCACGCAGGAGATCACCCAGCTATGCGCCGCGGCCGCCGATGCCGTGGAGGAGGCTATCGCCAACGCGGTTACCGCCGCCGATCCCGGCCTAGGCTTGAGCGCGTACCGCGATCTGCTGGACTAAGATAAAGCGCATTATGACTTCAGGCGGAATATCTAACTACCGGCCGGCGCCCTCGGGGCCGGTCAATCGCGGCGATTCCAAGAATTACACCCGCAGCGGCCGCATCACCACCGGCTTTTCCATAGCCTTTGGCTTCCTTGTCGTGGAGTGGGCAGTCCATATTGTCAACGCCTTCCTCTTTGGCGGCCAGCTATCCAATTACGGCATCCGCCCGTTAGATTTCAACGGGATTTGGGGGATTTTTGCCGCTCCACTGCTCCACGCGAACTTTGAGCACTTGATGTCTAACTCGGTGCCCGGCGCCATCTTTTGCTTCCTCATCGGTCTTTCCGGCCGCAAGGCCTGGTGGGAGGTCACGCTGATTACCACGCTGGTTGCGGGCCTCGGAACCTGGTTTATCGGCGGTCCCGGTACCTCGCATATCGGTGCCTCCAGCTTGGTCTATGGCTGGCTGGCATATCTGATTGTGCGCGGAATTTTTAACCGCTCACTCCTCCAGACCATCTTGGGCATCGTGCTCGGCTTCGCTTACTCCGGCTTGGTATGGGGCGTGTTGCCCGTCTACGAGGGCGTGAGCTGGCAGGGCCACCTCTTCGGCGCCATCGGCGGGATCCTCGCCGGCATGACCATTACCTCGGACGACCCAGTTAAGGCAGTGAAGCGTTAATGCCAACTGCAACCTCTCCCATCGGCATCTTTGATTCCGGCGTGGGCGGGCTCACCGTGGCCCGCGCGGTGATGGAACAGCTGCCGCACGAATCCGTCATCTATACCGGCGATACCGCTCACAGCCCTTATGGCCCGCGGCCCATTTCTGAAGTCCGCACCTTTTCTCAAGACGTGGCCGATCGGCTGGTGGAGCGCGGCTGCAAGATGCTGGTCATTGCCTGCAATACCGCCACCGCCGCCTTCTTGCACGATGCGCGCGAGCGCTACGATATTCCCATCGTGGAAGTCATCCGGCCCGCGGTGCGCCGCGCCATGTCCACCACGCGCAACGGAAAAATCGGCGTCATCGGCACTGAGGGCACCGTTAAATCCGGTGCCTATCAGGATCTCTTCGCGCTCAACCCCAAGGTGCAGGCCTTTGCCACCGCCTGCCCGGATTTTGTTTCCTTTGTCGAGCGCGGCATTACCGCCGGTCGCCAGATCCTCGGCGTTGCCGAAGGCTACCTGGCCCCGCTGCAGGAACAAGGGGTAGACACGCTGGTTCTAGGCTGTACGCATTATCCGCTGTTGACCGGGATCATCCAGCTGGCGATGGGCGATAATGTCTCGCTGGTGACCTCTTCAGAGGAGACCACCAAGGATGTGATGCGGATCCTCACGGAAACGGATATGTTGGCCCCCGCAGAGAATCAGCCGGTCCACACTTTTGAATCCACCGGGGATCCGGAGGCTTTTGCCCGCCTTGCCAGGCGCTTTCTCGGCCCCCAGATTGCATAAGGAAGTGGAATTTCTCCCCCGTTTGCACGTTGAATACGCATGCGGGGTGATTTCATGGAACTATTGAGCCCATGAAGCTGACCATCCTAGGCTGCTCCGGTAGCGTCCCCACCGCCCAGAATCCCGCCTCCGGCTACTTGCTGTCCTTCGATAATGCGCCGTCCATCGTCCTCGACATGGGCCCTGGCACCTTGGCGCAGCTGGAACAGCAGCAGGATCCTTGTG
Source organism: Corynebacterium sp. MSK122 (assembly GCF_030229435.2). NCBI lineage: Bacteria > Bacillati > Actinomycetota > Actinomycetes > Mycobacteriales > Corynebacteriaceae > Corynebacterium > Corynebacterium sp. MSK122. The sequence goes on from NZ_JASPHV020000003.1 coordinate 21,799, forward strand.
ATGCGCACGTGGCCTTTAGCCATCTGCATGCCGATCACTGCCTGGATTTTCCTTCCCTGATGGTGTGGCGCCGCTTCCATCCCACCGCGCCGGCTGCTTCGCGCAATATGTGCTTCGGGCCGAAAGCTACGCCCACGCACCTGGGTCGCCTGTCCTCTGATGAAGTCGATGGCATCGATGACATGTCCGATACCTTCGCCTTTAGTGCCTGGGAGCCGGGCGAGCGCCAGCTCGTGGATGACGTCTATATCACTCCTTTCCCGGTAAACCACCCGGTAGAGGCCTATGCCTTGCGCGTGGAGCACACGAAGACCGGGCACACCATTACCTATTCCGGTGACTCTTCGTATACGCCCGCGCTTGTCGAAGCCGCCCGTGGCGCCGATATCTTCCTCTGCGAGGCGGCCTGGGGTGAGACCTCTGAGGGCAAGGCGCCGGACATGCACATGTCGGGCGCGGAAGCCGGTAGGGCGGCACGCGAGGCGGGTGTGGGCAAGCTGGTGCTCATCCACATTCAGCCGTGGGGCGATGCGCAAGCTACTTTGGAGGCAGCCCGCTCCGAATTCGATGGCGAGATTGTCCTCGGCGCCGCGGGGATGGAGTTCTAAGATACGCTGGACGGCATGACTGAATTTACTCGTGCCGATGGGCGCGCGCTCGACCAGATGCGCAGCGTCCGCATTACCCGCAATTTCACCACCAACCCGGCCGGCTCGGTGCTGGTGGAGTTTGGCAATACCCGCGTCATGTGCACCGCATCCGTAGAATATGGCGTGCCGCGCTTCAAGCGCGATTCGGGCGAAGGCTGGCTTACCGCCGAGTACGCCATGTTGCCTTCCGCCACCCACGACCGCATGCCGCGCGAATCCATGAAGGGCAAGGTCAAGGGCCGCACCCATGAGATTTCTCGCCTCGTCGGCCGCTCCCTGCGCGCCGCGGTGGACCTGGAGGAGCTGGGCGAGAACACCATCCAGCTCGACTGTGACGTCCTCCAGGCCGATGGCGGCACCCGCACTGCGTCTATCACCGGCGCCTATGTTGCGCTTGCCGACGCCATCGCACACCTCAAGGCCGAGGGCGTTGTCCCCGGCGAGCCGCTGCTCGATCCCATCGCTGCGGTCTCGGTAGGCATCATAGACGGCGAAATCTGCCTCGACCTGCCTTATGAGGAAGACTCCCGCGCCGAGGTCGACCTCAACGTAGTAATGCAGGAATCCGGCGATTTCGTGGAAATCCAGGGCACCGGTGAGCACGGCCTCTTTGGCCGCGAGGAGCTCAACGAGATGCTGGACGTAGCCCAGAAGGGCTGCCGCGAGCTCATCGCCGCACAAAAGGCGGCGCTGGGGTGGTAATTCTCGTCGCGTCCAATAATCCGAAAAAGCTCGCGGAGCTCGAGCGCATCCTGGCCGATGCCGGCATCGAGGGCGTCGAGCTGCGCCCGCTATCCGCTGTGGAGCCTTACCCGGAGCCGGTGGAAGACGGCCGCACTTTTGCCGATAACGCGCTCATCAAGGCCCGCGCCGGCGCGGCTGCTACCGGCTTTGCTACCGTCGCGGATGATTCCGGCCTGGCCATCGAAGAGCTTAACGGCATGCCCGGCGTGCTTTCCGCCCGCTGGTCCGGCCAGCACGGCAATGACCAGGCCAATAATGACCTGGTCTTGGCACAGATGGCCGATGTTCCCGATGAGCGCCGCGTCGCCGCCTTTGTCTCCGTCTGCGCGCTCGTGACTCCCGATGGCACCGAGCACGTGGCCGAGGGCCGCTGGGAAGGCCGCTTCCTGCGCGAGCCGCGCGGGGACAACGGCTTTGGCTATGACCCGCTCTTTCAGCCAGAAGGCGAGTCCCGGTCGGCTGCGGAGATGTCCCCAGAAGAAAAGAACGCGGTCTCGCATCGCGGCCGCGCTCTAAGTCAACTAGTCCCCGCCATCGCGGAGCTGGTTCGCAGTTCCTAAAGCTGGAACTCTTCCTCAATTTCCCTGCGGCGCTTGTGCTCCATCCAGAAGGACAGGAAGGGCACCACGCCGGCAAGGGCGGTGGTAAAGAGCTTGCCCACCGGCCACAGCGCGCGCGGGCCGAGGATGAGGATGGACAGCAGGTAAGTCATGTACGCGATGCCGTGAACGATCGCGATGTAGGTGGCCCACTCTGGGATCTCCATGCCGATGAGGTACTGGCAGACCATGCGGATGACCAGGATAATCAGGAAGATACCGGTCACGGTGGCTGCGATGGAGAAAAACTTCAAAGGTCCGCGGATGCGGGCCTGGCGGGCGGGGTGAACTTTATTGGTCATAATCAGCTTTCTTCGTTCTCGCCGCGCCGGCGGCGCGGGGTATTCATGGCGTTAAACGTTTCCACATCTATCTGAGGCCGCTGGGGCAGGAAATCTTCATCGATTTTGGTTTCCGCCTGCGGTTGTGCAGGAGACTCAGCCGGGGCCTCAGTGACGGTGCTATCCATGTCGCGGGCTTCTTCCTCGGCCGCGAGGCGCTCGTTTTCATAGCGCAGCGTGGTGCGATAGGCGTAGACCACGAACACGGCGAACAGTGGCCACTGGAAGGCATAGCCCAAGTTTTGGAAGGTGCCCGAGCCGGAGCGGAAGCGCGTCCATTGCCAATAGGCCAGGAATAGGAAGAGCACGACGAAAAACGCGATGAGGAGGATGTGCCACCACCGCACCTGCACGCGCTTGTTCTTCTTTTCCTCTTGAGTGCTCACGCGATCCACCCTACCCACCAGCGGCCGGAAAACAGAACACCCCTGGTTTCTGGATTGACGGCGTACCGTGTACACTATGGCAAGTCCCCCGCGCCCGTGGCGGAATTGGCAGACGCGCTAGATTTAGGTTCTAGTGTCTTAGGACGTGTGAGTTCAAGTCTCACCGGGCGCACAATCGGCGCCGTCGACTCGCAGAGCCGGCGGCGCTTTCGGGGTTAAGGGTCAAAATGTGTGTCTGGCTCGGCGTGTCGCTGGGGTTAGATTTGGCCTTTTTGGATGCCGATTGAGTGGGTGTACTCGGTGTCGATACCGTTGTCGTAGAGGGCTGGTCGTCCTGTTTCGTGGTCGACTTGGTTCTCGGTGTGGGTCAGGATGGATACTTTGGCGAGTTGGTCCTGGCCCCAGTGGGACTGCCTGGCGATTTGTAGTGGATCGTCGGGCAGTTCTGTTTTTAGGTACAGCCACCAGTCCAGCATTTTGCGCTGGTGTTCATTTGTTCTGCCTCGGTGAGCACGCGCAATCTCTTTCAGACGAGCGTTAATCCCGCCTTCAAGACTGTTGGTCGTAGATTTGATGCGGGCAGGTTCTAAGACGCCTTTAGGTTGATTGATGTAGACAAAGAGCATGCCTTGGCGCCATAGATGATTCAGACTGTTGTAGGCCTTTCGCACGTTGGAATGTGTCCATACCCATGTCCAATTTCCTGTATCAGGGTCTTTAACCCTGGTCTTTTCGTCCATCCACCTGCGGTAGACAGTGTTGAAGTCGTGGAGTAGCGAACTCCAGTGGGCTATATCTTCTGTGGTGCGTACCCGGGTTAGTTTCAGCGCTAGCGTGTAGATAGCTTTGCCGGCATCAGTACGTGGGCGTGAGGTTGTGTAGCGACGAACTACACGCTGTGCGTGGACAAGGCAACGCTGCACATGTGTTGTTGACCAGCAGGTTTTTATTGCGCTTGCTGTTCCTTGCCCGCCATCTGTCGTTGCGATTAACGGGGCAGGGATGCGTTCGAGTAGGCGTGTGTAATCGGGAGCGGTTTCGTGTTTGCACCAGTGCCAAGCAACAACGTGGTCGAGGGTGGAAGCTACAATCAAGCATCCGCCAGCGGTGTAGGTTCCGTCGAGAAATATCTGGTCATAGACTCGGCCTGTATGTGCCACGGTGGGATCCGGTAGGTCAATAAGCCAGCACCATGTAAATCTGCGCTTCATAGTTGAGTGGCTTACTTTGTTGCGTTTAGCCAGTGCAGTTAGCGAGATTGTGGTGGTGCAATGCTCGATGAAATCCGCAAAAATTCTTGGGTTGGTGACGTCGGGGCGACGTTTGATGCTTGATGCCCCACAGGCTTTACATCGCCATCGTGTGGTTCCTTTGCTGGTAGTTCCGTTGCGTTTCATGTCGCCGCCGCAGTGGCAGCGTGGTCGATTCTTCGGCATCAAGCCACCACACCACTAGGACCTACCACATCCAGGTAGAAACACCGGGGATTAACCGTCAAGGACAGCGATATACGGTTGTGAAGCCTATACTTTCAACAAACACACTGGACAGTGACTATAAAACACCGATCCCAGACACACTTTCTGACCTTTAGCCCCGCTTTCGCATATCACCGCCCGCATAGTCGCCCTAAGATAGTCATCATGAAAAAGCTGCTTTCCACCCTTATCGCCGTCATTCTCATTGCCGCCGTGGCTGCCGCCGCGGTGTTCGTTTGGCAGGTACGGGAGCCGGTGGAGGTGGAGACCGAATCGAGTAATACCAAGGTCATCAAGGCCGTGGAGCGCGAAGAGCAGGTGGTCCTCGTCTCGCTGGGTGTCGAGGGCCTATCGGAGGAATCCGCCACGAGCACGCTGTGGAATTGGCAGGTCCCGGGCAGCGAGCGCACCCAGTACATCAAGTACTCTTACCGCGCCAAGCTCGGCATCGAAGGTTCGCAGGTACAGGTGGAAGAAGAATCCCCGCACCACTTCCGCGTGGAGATCCCCGAGTTCATTTTCATCGGGCACTCGGATGAGAATTTCGAAACCGCGGTGGAGGACAATGGCGCGTTGAGCTGGATTACCCCGGATATCGATAAGGCGGAAACCATCACCAAGATCCTCAACGAGGACAAAAAGAAAGAGGACATCGCGGATAATCGCGATGTCCTCCAATCCCAGGCCAAGCAGTTCTACACCGGCATTATTTCCGGCGTGGACCCAGAGGCCGAAGTGGACTTTTCCTTTCGCTAACTAGTCCACCTCGGTGAACTTGCGGTCCCACGAGGAGCGGACCGGGTTGGCGTCGGCCAGCAGAATATCGAAGCGGTCGTTGGCAATTTCTACGATTTCGCCCAGCGCGGTGCGGTACTCCTGCTCCGGGGAGTTGGCTAGGCGGCGCACGCCGGCATCAATGACGCGGTCGACGGTGTCATTGGTATCCAAATAGGCCACAAAAGGCATGTCAAAGCGCTCGCGGTAGGCGGCGGAAAGCTCGGTGATGCGCTCGGTCTGCACATCATCTAGATCGGTCAGACCGAGGGAGCCGCGGTCGGCGGAGATGGTGGCGGCTTCGTCGGCGTCGGCAAGCAGCAGCTCATCCATGGCCGGGTAATCGTGGATGAGGGCGGCGCGGCGGGAATCATCCGCGGTCAGCACGGCCACCTGAATGGCCGCCCGCAGCTCATTAACATCGCCGAACGGCCGCGACTCCCACGCCAGCTCCAACGGCCAGGTCTCGTTATTAAACAGCGGGCGCAGCGCGGAGACGAATTCCTCGCGGGAGGCGCCATTGAGTTGCTGCAGGCTCACGCTCTTGCCGACGGCCCGAGACACCTGCGTTCCCTGCTTGCCCCCAGTGTGGAAGAACAAAAGGTTGAGCACGATGGCGGTAATCGCGCCGATGGACATGCCAGAAGAGACAAAGGTTTGTGCCCACTCCGGGAAGGCGGAGGCGATATCCGGTTTGAAGGTCACCAGCATGGCCAGCCCCAGCGCGGAGGTAACGATGACGGAGTTGCGGCCATCGGAAAGATCGGACTTGGCGATGGTCTGCAGGCCCACCCACGCCACGTTGGCGAAAAGCGCCAGGGAGGCGCCGCCGAGAACGGGGGAGGGGATGGAGGCCACGACCGCGCCGGCCTTGGGCAAAATACCCAGCACCATCATGAACCCCGCGGCGGCAACGGCCACCCAGCGCGATTTCACGCTGGTCAGGCGTACCAGGCCAACGTTTTGGGCAAAGCAGGTATAGGGAAAGGAATTCATCACGCCGCCCACCAGGGTGGACAGGCCATCGGCGCGAATGGCACGCACGACATCATCGCGGCGGATGCGCTTTTTTACAATCTCGCCGGTGGCAAAGACGTCACCGGTGGTCTCCACCATGGTGATAATCATGACGATGATGAGCGAGAAAATCGCTACCAGGTCAAACTTCGGCATACCGAAGTAGAACGGGGTGGTAATGCCGAGGGCGGGGGCGGAGGAGACCTCGTCAAAGGAGGCGTCGCCAAGCACGAGCGCCACGCCAGTGCCTAAGACTAGGCCGATGAGCACGGCCAGGGTACCCAGGAAGCCGGAGGAAAAACGCTGCACCAAGATGATGACCGCGAGCGTGCCAAAGCCGTAGAGCAAGTCGCGGGTGGCCGGCACGCCTTCGGCGTAATTGACAAAGTCATTGGCCGACACTCCCAACAGTGACGTACCCATGACCAGCAGGACCGAACCGGTGACCACCGGCGGGAAGAAGCGCAGCACCTTGCCAAAGACCGGCGCCGCGAAGAAGGTAAAAAGGCCGGCGACAATAATGGCGCCATAGATGGTTGGCAGCGAGGCCACCCCACCCGCGCCGTCGGTCGCGCCCAGTCCAATGGCAATAATTGGGGAGACGGCCGTTGTAGTCACGCCCTGCACGATGGGCAGGCGCACGCCAATGCGCTTGCCGACGCCCAGGGATTGAATGATCGTCGCTATGCCACAGGTCAACAGGTCCGCATTAATGAGGTGGATGGTGGTTTCCGCATCCAGATTGAGCGAGCCGGCAATGAGCAGCGGGACGATGACCGCGCCGGCGTAAAACGCCAGCACGTGCTGTAAACCCAAGGCGGCTAGTTTGGGGGCGGGCGGGATAATATCTACTGGATGCTTGGGCTGCGAAGCCACGAAGTCCTCCTTTGTGCGGAAGCGAAGCTGAACGGCTTTAACAGTAGAGGTTCGTGCAGGTAGCGGCCAAAATCTTACCGTGATGAGGAACACGTTCGGGGCTATTTCACCCCCGATGGAAGACGTACGTGCGTACTGCATAAAATCACTCACCTGCGAAACATCACGACCGGTTTATTACTTGGCTTTCAAACGTTTGCGAGACTTGTTATTACCAGGGAACTAGTCAACAATTGGGGCCAGAGGGGCTTGGTGCTGTGGCTCGAAGAAGGCGGCATTTATCCCCTGCTAGAAATTCGCCCGAAAGAAGGGAATTATGACTACCGCAACGCAGCCTCAACAGTTTGAAGCTTGGAAGGGATTTGAGTCCGGTCCGTGGACCGAGGGCATCAACGTCCGCGACTTCATCCAGCGCAACTACACGCCGTACGACGGCGACTCCAGCTTCCTGTCAGGCCCGACCGAGAAGACCGAGCGTGTCTGGGACACCCTGGAAAAGAAGTACCTGTCCGTCGAGCGTGAAAAGCGCGTCTACGACGTTGACACCCACACCCCATCAGACATCGACGCCTTCCCAGCCGGCTACATCTCAGAGGACGACGACGTCATCGTCGGCCTGCAGACTGATACCCCGCTGAAGCGCGCCATGATGCCTTTCGGTGGCTGGCGCATGGTCAAGCAGGCTATCGGCGAAGCGGGTAAGGAAGTAGATCCTGAGGTGGAGAAGATCTTCACCCGTTACCGCAAGACCCACAACGATGCGGTCTTCGATATCTACACCCCGCGCATCCGCGCTGCTCGTTCATCACACATCATCACCGGCCTGCCGGATGCTTACGGCCGAGGCCGCATCATCGGCGACTACCGCCGTGTCGCACTGTATGGTGTGGACTACCTGATTGAGGAAAAGCAGGCTTCCCGCGATTCCGTCGCAGATGCTGGCTTCTCTGAGCACTGGGCACGCTTCCGCGAGGAGCACTCCGAGCAGATCAAGGCCCTGAAGAAGCTCAAGAAGATGGCTGAGTCCTACGGCTTCGACATCTCCCAGCCGGCCAAGACCGCTCACGAGGCAGTGCAGTGGACCTACTTCGGCTACCTGGCTTCCATTAAGTCCCAGGATGGCGCCGCAATGTCCATCGGCCGCCTATCCGCCTTCTTCGATTGCTACTTCGAGCGCGACCTCGCCGCTGGCATCATCACCGAGGAAGACGCCCAGGAGATCATCGACTCCCTGGTTCTCAAGCTGCGTATCGTTCGCTTCCTGCGCACCATCGATTACGATCAGATCTTCTCCGGCGACCCATACTGGGCAACTTGGTCCGACGCTGGCTTTGGCAACGACGGCCGCCACATGGTCACCAAGACCTCCTTCCGTCTGCTGCAGACCCTGGTGAACCTTGGCCCATCACCTGAGCCAAACATCACCATCTTCTGGGATCCGAAGCTGCCAGAGGGCTACAAGGAATTCTGTGCCCACATCTCCATTGAGACCTCCTCCATCCAGTACGAGTCTGACCGCCAGATTCGTGAGCAGTGGGGCGATGACGCGGCAATTGCTTGCTGTGTCTCCCCGATGGAAGTTGGCAAGCAGATGCAGTTCTTTGGCGCTCGTGTGAACGCCGCAAAGGCTCTGCTCTACGCCATCAACGGCGGCCGCGATGAGGTAACCGGCAAGCAGGTTGTCGAAGGCTACGAGCCCATCAAGGGCGACGGCCCGCTGGACTTCGACGAGGTTTGGCAGAAGTACGAGGAGATGCTGGACTGGGTTGTTGGCACCTACGTAGAAGCCCTCAACATCATCCACTACTCCCACGACAAGTACGCCTACGAGGCAGTCGAGATGGCGCTGCACGATTCCAATATCGTCCGCTCCATGGGCTGCGGCATCGCCGGCCTGTCCATCGTTGCTGACTCCCTGGCTGCTATCAAGTACGCCAAGGTCACCCCGGTACGCGACGAGACCGGCCTGATTACGGACTACGTCACCGAAGGTGACTTCCCGTTCTACGGCAACGATGACGACCGCGCCGATGATATCGCCGCTACCATTGTCCACACGGTGATGGAAAAGATTAAGGCCATCCCGATGTACCGCAATGCCATCCCAACCCAGTCCGTGCTGACCATTACCTCGAACGTGGTCTACGGCAAGGCAACAGGCGCCTTCCCGTCGGGCCACAAGGCTGGCACGCCGTTCTCCCCGGGTGCTAACCCAGAAAACGGTGCTGACAGCCACGGTATGGTCGCGTCCATGCTGTCGGTCGGCAAGCTGGACTACAAGGATGCCCTCGACGGTATCTCGCTGACCAACACCATCACTCCTTCCGGATTGGGCCGCACTCCAGAAGAGCGCATCTCCAACCTGGTGGGCGTGCTGGACGCCGGCTTCATCATGGAAAAGTAAGAACCACTCATCCCATCAACCATCTCGAAAAGGAGAAAATCATGGCAACCCCAACTTTCGAAGACCGCATGTCAGCAATGAAGGCAAACCGCGATGCACACCAGATGAACTCTGGTCTGTACCACGCCAACATCAACGTGCTGGACAAGTCCACCCTGGAAGATGCCGTTGAGCACCCAGAGAAGTACCCGAACCTCACCGTTCGCGTCTCTGGCTACGCAGTCAACTTCGTTAAGCTGACCAAGGAGCAGCAGCTCGACGTTATCTCCCGTACCTTCCACCAGGGTTCCTAATCATGGCAGATGGCGTTACTGGTGTCGTTACCCTCTCTCCTGAAGAGGGAGAGCGAGTCCGCGGCGCGGCCGCGGGCCTGGGAAATGACGCTCAATTCGATGACATTACCCGCCCCGAACTCATGGAGGCGCGCCGTACCGGCGATATTGCCCTCGTGCACTCTTGGGAGCTCGTGACCGCCGTCGATGGCCCGGGTACCCGCATGACGATGTTCATGTCCGGCTGCCCACTGCGCTGCCAGTACTGCCATAACCCAGACACCTGGGAGATGAAGACCGGCACGCTGGAGCGGGTCGAGGATGTGGTCAAGCGCATTAAGCGTTATAAGCCAATCTTCAACGCTTCCGGTGGCGGTCTCACCATCTCCGGTGGCGAACCCCTCTTCCAACTTTCTTTCACGCGCCGCGTGCTCAAGGAAGTTCACGATGCGGGCATCCACACCACCATCGATACTGCCGGTTATCTCGGTGCGCGGTTGCGTGACGAGGACCTAGACAATATCGACCTCGTGCTTCTCGACGTCAAGTCAGGCGACGAGGAAACCTATCGCAAGGTCACTCAGCGCGAACTCCAGCCCACGCTGGACTTCGGCGACAGGCTGAACAAGATAGGCAAACCGGTGTGGATCCGCTTCGTGGTGGTGCCAGACCTCACGGACTCGCCAGAGAACGTGGAAAATGTGGCCAATATCGTGGCGCGTTGGAAATCCAACGTTGAGCGTGTTGAGGTCTTGCCTTTCCACAATATGGGCAAGGACAAGTGGGAGAGCTTGGGAATGAACTACCAGCTAGCTGACACGAAGCCACCTAAGCCGGAGGACGTGGAGAAAATCCGCGACGTCTTCCGCTCGAAGGGCTTGGAAGTCTACTAGCCTGGGAGGACATGACCTCCTATCGCCGCTTCGGCCACACAATTAAAGAGCACCACCTAGAAGTCCCGTGGGATTATTCCAATCCCCACGGGACTTTTGGGCTTTACGCCCGCGAAATCATTCCGCCCGGCGGAGAGGACCTGCCTGCGCTGCTTTATCTTCAGGGCGGGCCTGGTTTCCCAGCGCCCCGGCCGTTGGCGCCTACGGGGTTGATTGGCAAGGCGCTAGAGCGCTATCGCGTTATCCTCATGGATCAGCGGGGCACCGGCCGCTCGCACCGTATTGATGCACTTAGCCCGGCCGCAGAGCGCACCGCCAAGCACTTGGCGTTGCTGCGCCAGGACAATATCGTCCGCGATGCCGAGCGCCTGCGCGAGCACCTCGGCCTCGAGAAGTGGTCGCTGTTCGGGCAGTCTTTCGGCGGCTTTTGCATCACCGCCTACCTGTCCCAGGCGCCCGAGCGCGTCGAGCATGCTTTCTTCACCGGAGGCATCCCCACGCTCAAGGGCGCGGATGATCTCTACCGCGCTACTTTCGATAAGCTTAAGGCCCGCCAGCAGCGTTTCTACCGCGAATTCCCGTGGGCACAGGGCCGTATCGAGGAGATTATTTCCCACCTCGACAATTCGGATGAGCGGCTTCCTACCGGCGAGCGCCTGTCCGCGCTGCGCTTTCGTACCATCGGCATTGAGCTCGGCCGTGGCACCGGCTTTGATTCGCTGGCCTATCTGCTGGAAGAACCCTTCCGCACCGTGGCGGGGGAGAAGCGGTTGCGGGGTGATTTCCTGGCGGACGTCGGCCAGCGCGTGAGCTTTGCGGACGGCCCGTTATATGCCGCCATTCATGAATCCATCTACGGCGGCGCCGGTGGCCAGGCCACTACGAACTGGTCGGCGCACCGCGTGCGCGAGGAGTTCCCCGAGTTTGCCGAGTCCGGTACGTGGCTAACCGGCGAGCACATCTTTCCCTGGCAGTTCGACGAGGACCCAGCTTTGCACGCGTTTGCCGACGCCGCCCATGGCCTCGCCCGCCATGAATTCTCCCCGCCCTATGCGTTGGGCGAGGTGCCGACCACAGCCGCGGCCATCTACGTCGATGATATTTTCGTCCCGCTCGAGGAGTCCTTGGCTACGGCCGCGCACCTGGGAGACCTGCGGCCGTGGATCAACAATGAATTCCAGCACAATGGCATCCGCGAGGATGGTGCGACCATCTTGGGGAAGCTCTTTTCGCTTATCGACGATCACTAGCATTTCGCTATTTCCTATGCGAAAATATTGGTGATCATCACGACATTTAGGGAGACTCAATGATTGCCACCATAGTAATAGTCTTTATCCTGCTGATTATCTTGGGAACGCTCTTCGATGGCTATTTCATCGTTCGCACTCGCGAAGCTGCCATACTGGAGCGTTTGGGCAAATTCCAAAAGGTGGCACACGCTGGTCTGCACTTTAAGATGCCGTGGATAGACCGCGTCCGCGATAAGATTTCGCTGCAGGTGCGTCAGCTGGATGTCATGGTAGAGACCAAGACGAAGGACAATGTCTTCGTCCAAATCCCTGTCGCCGTGCAATACGAGGTAGTCCAGGGCCGCGAGCGCGAGGCGTACTACATGCTCTCCAATCACGAGCAGCAGATTGTGGCTTACGTCCAGGACAATGTTCGTTCCTCCGTAGCGAATATGAACCTAGATGATTCCTTCTCCTCCAAGGACACCATCGCCCGCAATGTTGCGGCCTCCCTGCGCGACAACATGGCCGAATATGGCTGGAACTTCGTCAATACCTTGGTCACCGATATTCGCCCCGATTCCCGCGTGCGCGAGTCCATGAACTCCATTAACGCAGCGCAGCGCGAGCGCGAGGCGGCCGTCGCCCAGGCGGAGGCTGAAAAGATCCGCGTGGTGAAGGAGGCTGAGGGTGCAGCCGAGGCGAAGAAGCTGCAGGGCCGCGGCGTCGCTGACCAGCGTAAGGAAATCGTCGAGGGCATTGCCCAGCAGTACGAGATGCTTCGCGACGCCGGTGTGGAAGAGTCCCCCGAAGCCCTCATGCTGGTCTCCCAGTACCTCGACGCTATGGTCGACGTCTCCCACAATGGCCAGGCGTCCGTTCTTTATATGCCCTCTAACCCGCAGGGGATGGGCGATCTTTTCAGCGGCATGCGCGACGTGCTCATGGCCAACCGTGCGCTCGACTCCGCCGAGGAGCCGTCCCAACGCCGTCGCCCGCAGCCTAAGAAGCCTTCCCGTGCCGAGGAAATCGAGCGCGAATCTAAGCGTCAGGCCGAACGCGCTAAGCGCGAAGCCATCGCCGCTTCCCAGCGCGCTGAGCAGCAACGCTCCGAGAACCAGCAGGCAGAGCCGCAGGCGCAGCAGGGCCAGCACTCCACCGCGCAGCCCCAGGCTGCCCGCGAGTACTTCCAGCAGCTGCGCGAGCAACTGAAAAGCGAGGACTAGCCCTGAGCATCGATAACCTCTTTGATGCCTATACCGTGCAGCGTGGTATAACCCGTAGCGCGGAAGTTGTGCCGGATCACGAGTGTCAGATTTTCTCCACTGACACCAAAGCTGCCTCAGGAGCCGATACCTTAGACGCCGCCCGAAACCTCGTCCACGACGTCCTTTCGGCCGACCAAGAGCATGAGCCCCAGTGCGACGGGGACGATTCCGACAATAAGTAGGTAGTTCCGCTCCGCATCTGCCGAGGAAGGGTCATAGAGCGTCGATAGTGTTCCTGCCAGCGAGGTGCCGATGGCCATGGTGAGAAAGTACAGGGCTGAAAAGCGCGTCGCGTAGGCCCGCGGTGCGTGCGCGGCCGATGCCGCCATGCCCACTGGTCCGATGAATAGCTCGCCGAGCGACATCAAGAAGATGGTCACGGCCAAAACCGCGAACGGCGTTGAGTTTTCTCCGCCCCCGATGAACGGCAACAGCACAAACATTCCGGAACCGGCCACCATGATGCCTACGGCCATTAATAGACGTCGCGAGCGAGCCCATCGAGCCATGCCTGCCGCCAACGGAAGGGACAACACCAAGATGAACAGTGGGTTGAGCGATTGCGTCCACGCCGCTGGAATCTCAAATCCGCCTACCATGCGGTTTACACGCTGATCCGAGTACACGGCTAGCACGCCGTAAATCTGCGGTTGGAGGGTCCAATAGGCCGTCGAGCAGAAAAACAGCGGAATATATGCCACGACCTTCCGCCGCTCCGGTGCGCTGACCCCTGGCGATCGCAGCATGCTGGCGAAGAGGGCGAGGGCGGCCGTGATCGTCGTAAAGAGCAAAAGCATGGCCAGCTTATCTGGCGAAACAGTCACCGCGACGGCGACGCCACCCACGACGGCCGCCAACGCTATCGCCGCGGCCCTGCCCGGTGTGGTGGTGGGGTTGGGCGGTCGCGAATCGAACTCGGCGACTACCCGCCGGCGCAGTGTCCCGTAGAGGACGCACCCGCAACACATGAGGACCGCGGCCGCGAGGAAGCCAGCGTGATAGCCGTATTCTTGCGCCAGCCAGCCAGTAAGCATTGGCCCGAGCAGGGCGCCGATATTAATCCCTAGATAAAAGATCTGGAAGGCGCCATCTCGTGCGCCAGCCGCGGGAGGAAAAGCCGCGCCCAGAATGGTGATTGCTGCTGTCTTGAGCAGGCCTGATCCCAGCGCAAGCGGCAAAAGTCCGGCTACGAGACCTGCCGCGCCAGGCACCAAGGACAGCGAAAAGTGCCCGCAAATGAGCAGACCCGCGCCGGCAAGCAGCGTGCGTTCGGCGCCCAAGAGCCGGTCGCTGACCCACCCGCCGACGAACGTGCACAGATAGAGCAGACTACCGTATGCGCCGACAAGCGCGGTGGCCTGTGCTTGGTCCATGCCGAGCCCGCCAGAGGTGGAATAGAGGTAGTAGGCGAGGATGGCTTGCATGCCGTAGAAGCTAAAGCGCTCCCACATTTCAATTCCGGCGACTGCTGGTAAAGCCGCGGGTAGACGCCGAATTGAACGCTGTTTAGTAATTGTCATAAAAGCACTATAACGGCCGAAAGTCTGTGGTAGACCTAAAATCATGGATATTTCAGCGGAGGATATTGCCGCTCTCGATGCGCGATACATTTGGCACCCCTACGCCGCGCCAGGCGAGCCAACGCTTGTGGTGGACTCGGCCGCCGGCGTCCATCTAACGCTTGCGGATGGCACCACGCTTATCGACGCCATGTCTTCCTGGTGGGCCGCCGCCCACGGCCACGGACACCCGCGACTCAAGGCAGCAGCGGCCGCACAAATCGAGCGAATGAGCCACGTCATGTTCGGCGGGCTCACCCACGAACCTGCCGCGCGGCTTACCCGCAACCTCATGGAACTGACCCGGGGTGATTTCGAGCAGGTCTTTTATTCGGACTCCGGATCTGTATCGGTAGAAGTAGCCATCAAAATGGCGCTACAGTACGCTCGTGGCCTAGGGCACCCAGAGCGTACCAAGATGCTGACGTGGCGATCGGGGTATCACGGCGATACCTTCGCGGCGATGAGCGTGTGCGATCCTGAAGGCGGCATGCACTCGATGTGGACTGGCACCTTAGCGCGCCAGGTTTTCGCCCCAGCGCCGCCTACCCGCGGAGCTAGCCCGGCCGAGCGCGCAACCTATCTGCACGAGCTGGAAGCGTGCATCACTGAGGAGGTCGCGGCCCTAGTCATTGAACCTGTAGTCCAAGGTGCGGGAGGCATGCGCTTTCATGACCACGAGCTGGTGCGCGGGGCCCGGGATATCTGTGACCGCCACGGTATCGTGCTCATCGCGGACGAGATCGCCACCGGCTTCGGCCGAACTGGCGACCTTTTTGCTACCCAAGCAGCCGGCGTCGTGCCGGATATTATGTGCGTTGGCAAGGCGATGACCGGTGGGTTTATGACCATGGCCGCCACGCTCGCTACCGCGAAGGTGACCGAGGGGATGCGCCCGCGCGCGCTGATGCATGGACCGACGTTTATGGCTAATCCGCTTGCTTGCGCCGTTTCAGCCGCGGCAACTGAGCTCATTGTGGAAGGACACTGGCGCGAGCAGGTAGCGGGCATCGAAAAGCAGCTGCAGCGCGGGCTTGCAGACCTAGCTGAGGAGCCGGGGGTAGCGGATGTGCGCGTGCTCGGTGCCATCGGCGTGGTGGAAATGGAACGCGAAGTAAATATGGCCGCAGCGACGGCCGCGGCCGTGGAACAGGGCGTGTGGTTGCGCCCGTTCGGCCGACTGATTTATATCATGCCGCCGTTTATCAGCACCGCCGACGAAGTAACCCAGATGTGCCGCGGCGTGCGCGCCGCGGTAGCAGGAGGAAGACAGTGATTATTTACGTAACGGGGACGAACACGGACGTCGGCAAGACGGTGGCAACGGCCGCGCTCGCCAGTGCCTTCAAGCAGCGCGGCCGTGAGGTTGTCTACGCTAAGCCACTGCAGACGGGGGAGCCGGAGGGAAAGGGAGATGCGGCGACCGTCGGCAAGCTGGCAGGCGTGGAGGTTACCGAGATGGTGCGCTTCCCGGAGCCGCTGGCGCCAAACCTTTCTGCGCGCCGGGCCGGAATGGACCAACCCGGCCTGCAGGAACTCAAGGAGTGGATTGCCGCCCTCGACGCGCCCGGCCGCGTGGTGCTTGTTGAAGGCGCCGGCGGGCTGCTCGTGCGTCTGACGGACGCCTATACGCTTGCCGACGTCGCCGATAGGCTCCTCATCGTCACCTCCCTCGGCCTAGGAAGCCTCAACGCGGCCGAGCTGACCGTGCGCGAGGCGCAACGCCACGGAATCGAGGTGCTCGGGCTGATTGGTGGCTCGCTGCCGGCCGATCCGGACTTAGCTACCCGACTGAACCTCGAGGAGATGCCGCAGGTGACCGGCTGTCAGCTGTGGGGCAGTCTGCCGGAGGGCATGGCCCGCATGACGCCGGCCGAATTCGCGCGGGTAGCCGCCGAAGTATACGCGGACTTTTTAGAGCACGCCTAGTAGCGCTACCTCGCAGAGGCAGCGCTAACGAACCCAGCGGACCTTGCCATTGACTCGGGCAAGGCGCCCGCGCAGTGGCGGGGCATTGGGATCATCTTGGTTGACCCCGTTGTGGTAGGGGCAGCACACCGTCAGGTTCTCCATATTGGTCAACCCGCCGTGTTTCCACGCCTTGAGGTGATGGATCTGGGCCTTGTCCGCCGGGTGGTTGCACGGCGGCCACGGGCAGGTGGGATTTTCGGCCGCGGCCATTTGCCGCTGTTTCTCGGTGGCGTAACGCGATGTGCGATATAGGTTGACTGGGCCCTTGACGGGGTGGATTAGGGTGGCTAGACCATGCTCGGTGAAGGTGCGCTCGACCAGCTCGGCGCCGGTAATGGTGGCGCCATTCGTTAGGCGCAGGGTGACTTCTTCACCATCGCCGTCCAAAATGCGGTCCAGCGCGTTGAGCGGGATGATGACATTGGTTGTGGTGCGCGCGGAAGGGGCGCCCGAGCCGCGAAGGAGATCGCGTAGGGAATCGAGTGGGTGTGCGGGGTCGAGCGCGGCGTCGAACTCCGCGAGGAAGGCTGAGGGGGCAGTAATCCGCATCGTCCACGGGCCATTCGGCCGGCGCAGCAACTGCACTCCCTCGCGGGGCGGCATGCGACGCGGGCGGAGGTCGCGCAGGCGCTGCTTGGCGCGGCGCGCGATTTCGGAGGCTGGCCCGCGCAGGCGGCATAATTCTACGCGCAAGTTCCAGGCATCACGTTTATTGCGCAGCCGGGAGACGTATTTTTCGATGAGCTTGAGCGTTACGAGGTCGTGGTGGCGGGCAGCCGTGGCCGCATGGCGTTGCTTGCGGCTAAAGCCGGTCGTACCGAAATAGACTTCGGCCATGGCGCGCAGTTCGCGCGCTTCCACGTCCGGCAAACCAAGCTCGAGGAGGGCGCGTTCAGGCATGCCGTGAGCCTCGGCGAGGATGTCCATCGCCGAGGCAATATTGGTGGCATAGGCCTGCAGTGCGCTCATAGCTGCAACTTTAAGCAGAGCCGGCGGGCGAGCCGAGGCGAAGACGTCCGCAACTGTGGATAACTTGTTTAAGCGTCAACTTCCCCGGTGGCCCGCAATGGCAAAAAGGTACGAAACGAGCAGGCGCTTAATCTCTACGACCACGGCATCAAAGTCGTCCGAGTCGCCCGCAGTTGCGCAATTGAGCTGCGCGACGACACTGTGGATAAGGAAGCCGGCCAGGTCAATGCGCTCGACATCCGCGGCGGTGTCACGCCGAGTGAGATCGCAGGCGAGGTACAACGCACCGACGGGTGCCCCAGCGCTAGCTAAGCCCCTTCATCACGCGGGCGACGTGGCCGGTGGCCTTGACGTTGTAGTGCGTTTGGCCGATGGTGCCATCCGGCTCGACCAAGAAGGTGGAGCGGATTACGCCCTGGACGACCTTGCCGTAGTTCTTCTTCTCACCAAACGCGTCGTAGGCGGTCATGACAGACTTATCCGGATCCGAAAGCAGCGGGAAGTTCAGCTCGTGGTCCGCGCGGAACTTCGCCAGCGCCTCCGGCTTATCTGGCGAGATGCCTACGACGGCAATATTGAGATCGTTGAGCTGTTCCAGGGAATCGCGGAAATCGCAGGCTTCCTTGGTGCAGCCCGGGGTATTGGCGCGGGGGTAGAAGTAGACCAGTACGCGCTGGCCTGCGTAATCGGCGAGGGAAACGGTGTTTCCGGCGTCGTCGGCAAGCGCAAAGGCAGGGGCGGTATCTCCAACGTTCAAACGGTTTTCAGTCATGGTTTCCACCTTACTTACCGCCCGGGCTGCACGCTTTTGGGCCGGCGGGGTAGAATGACCCCGTTAAGAGCGAACCTAAGTTAAGAGGAGAACTTCGTGGCACGCAATATTGAAGACATTCAGCGCGATATCGAGCGCACCCGCCGCCAGCTGGCCGGCACCCTGGACGAGCTGGCACAGCGCAGCAAGCCGCAGAACTTTGCCAACGAGGCTAAGACCGCGGCCACCGATAAGCTGCAGGACCGCAACGTGCAGATGGCCCTGGGCGGCGTCGGCGCCGCTGTGGTTGGGCTGATTGCTTTCTCGGTCTTCCGCTCTCGCCGCCGCAAGAGCGACCTGAAGGAGCTGCAGCGCCTGCTGTCCGAGCGCCACTAAATTATGGAAGTCCTCGCACACTGCGGGGACTTTTTTCGTAGGCTGGGTTGGGATGAAGACACCAATCCCTTTTTATTTGCAGGAAATCCTCACCAAGGTGCGCGATAATCGCGACGGTGCCGTGGCGGATTATATTCCGGAGCTGGCCAAGGCTGAGCCCGAATACCTCGGCGCCGCGATGTGCACCACCACCGGCCACGTCTACTCAGCGGGCGATGATGAGGTGGAATTTACCCTGCAATCCTTGTCCAAGCCGTTTGTCTACGCACTGGCGCTGCAGGAGCTGGGCCTTTCTGCGGTGCGTGAGATAGTGGGCATGGAGCCTTCGGGGGAGGCTTTTAATGAGCTTTCGCTCAACCGTGATGATCACCGGCCGGTCAACCCCATGATTAATGCGGGCGCGATTGCGGTCACGCAGTTAATTAATGGCGTGGATTCGGAGCCGGCCGAGCGCGTGGAGCGCCTGCGCACCTATTTCTCTCGGTTGGCGGGACGCGATTTGCTTATCGACGCCCCCATGCGCGACTCCGAGCTCGAAGTCAGCGACCGCAACCTCTCCCTGGCGCATATGCTGCGCAATTACGACATCATCCAAGACGAGGCGCACGATGCGGTTTCGACCTATATCGAGCAGTGCTCGATTGTGGTGACGGTACGGGACCTGGCCGTGATGTCGGCAACGCTGGCCAATGGTGGCGTGCAGCCGGTGACGGGCGACAAGATTCTCGATGCGGACGTGTGCCGGTTGACGCTATCGGTAATGAGCTCGGCCGGCATGTACGACGGTGCGGGCCGGTGGATGGCAGAGGTGGGAATCCCGGCGAAGTCGGGCGTCTCGGGCGGCCTATTGGGCACATTGCCGGGCCAGTTGGGCGTGGCTACATTCTCGCCGCGGCTGAACAAGGAAGGCAACTCGGTGCGCGGAGTGGATGCGTTCAAGCTGCTGTCGAAGGACATGGGCCTGCACCTGATGTCTACGGATGAGCGTTATGGCGTGAACCCGGTGCGCAAGGTGGAGCAGGATGCGGAGCTGACCGTCATTTATCTGCAGGGCTTGATTAACTTCAACGCGGCCGAGACCATCTTGTACGAGCTGATGGGGTCGGATTTTGGCGAAGGTACGGTAGTGCTCGAGCTATCGCATATCACCGGTACAAACCGTATGGGTCGGCGCATGCTGAAAGAGGGGCTGCGCCGCATCCGCGAATCCGGCTTTGATATTGCGATCGTGGATCCGGATGGAGAGCTGGAAGATCGCACCATGTCGGACGGTACCCAGGTGCCCAAGGGAGAGCCGGAAGACTACACGATTAACGGCGAACCCGTTTAGGTTTGGGTTGCCTTACTTAATCAGGTTAGGATGTCCTATGCAAGGCCCTTCGCGTTAGCCGCGGGGGCATCCAACGACCAAGGACTAAAAATGGCTCATACCCCCTTCAAGGTGATGGCGGTTGTGGCGGCATCGGCAACCGCACTCGTCGGCTGCGGCGCAGCTGAGGAAGTAACTGGCGGCTCCAGCGGCGATGCTGAGTTCTCCTTCACCGATATCACCGGCCGTGATGTGGAACTGGATAAGGCTCCCGACCGCGTGATTTTGGGGGAGGGGCGATCGATTTTTGCCACCGGCGTTCTTAATACCGACAATCCGCTGGATAAGGTCGTTGGCATCGGCACGGACCTCAAGCAAAACGTGCCGGATTACTACAACGCGCTGGAAAAGGAATTGCCGTCCGTCAACGAGGTGCCGGAAATCGGCGGCTTTACCAAGGGCGATGTCACCGTGGAGAAGCTTGTGAGCTTGGATCCGGATCTTATCGTGCTGTCGCTGGATCAATACGATGCTTCCCGTGAGGCGGGCCTGACCGACAAGATGGACCAGGCTGGCTTGAAGTATGCGGTCACCGATTTCCGCCGCGACCCGCTGGAGAATACGCCCAAGACTATGGACATCTTCGGCGAAATCTTTGGACAAGAGGATCGCGCAGAGGAATTTAACTCGGATTGGCAAAAAACCGTGGATTTGGTCGAGGCCCGCGCGGAGAAGGTAGAAGATAAGCCGAAGACTTTCGTTTGGAGAGCAGCAGGTGTGTCCGATTGCTGCGGTTCCTGGAACGATTCCAATATCTCCCAGCTGGTCAACGCGGCCGGTGGCGAGAATATCGGCGATAAAGTCATTCCGGGCGAGTCTGGCACAATCACCCCGGAAAAAGTCCTGGAATCTGACCCGGATATGATCATCGCCACCGGTGGCGATTGGTCCGAGATGAAAGACGATGAAGGCCACCCTGTCGGATACGCTGCAGTCGGCTACGGCATTGATGAAAAGGAAGCCAAGGGCAGCATCGCGAAGCTTCCGGAGAAGCAGGCCGGCTTCGATAAGCTGCGTGCGGTTAATGAGCATCACCTGCACAGCATGTGGCACCAGTTCTATGATTCGCCGTTTAATTACCTGGCACTGCTGCAGGTAGCGGAGTGGATCGACCCGGAGGCGTATACCGATATGGACGTCGCCAAGCAGTGGATGGATGCGCAAGAAAAGTACTCGCCGGTCTCTGGTGAGGGAACCTTCTTTAGCACCAACTAATGGAGGGCGCAGAGGTAGCCGCCCTCGCGCGGCAACATAAGAAGTTAACCTGGCAACGCATAGGCATCGTTGCGGGCCTGACCC
Source organism: Corynebacterium sp. MSK122 (assembly GCF_030229435.2). Taxonomy (NCBI): domain Bacteria; kingdom Bacillati; phylum Actinomycetota; class Actinomycetes; order Mycobacteriales; family Corynebacteriaceae; genus Corynebacterium; species Corynebacterium sp. MSK122. The sequence goes on from NZ_JASPHV020000003.1 coordinate 43,047, forward strand.
TGATTGCGGCCGCCGCATTTGTCATTAGCAACTTCGTCGGTGCAATTGATATCAGTCCTGGCGAGGTAATAAAGGGCATTGTGAATCCCGCGGGTCTGGAGGACCAGACGCGCACGGTGCTGTGGCAACTGCGCCTGCCTATGGCCGTGATGGCCGTGCTTATCGGTATGGCCTTGTCCTTGGCCGGCGCGGAGATGCAGACCATCCTCAATAACCCGCTAGCCGAGCCGTTTACCCTCGGCATTTCTGCGGCCGCCGCGTTTGGCGGCGCCACCTCCATCGTGCTCAAGTGGCAGCTGATTGCGCAGCCGCAGTTCAACCTGGCGCTGATGGCGTGGCTTGCTGCCGCGGTGGCTACGGCCATTATTGTTATCGCGGCCGTCATCCGTGGCGCGAAGGCAGAAACCATGGTGCTGCTGGGCATCGGCTTGGTGTTCTTCTTCCAGGCCATGCTGGCGCTTATCCAGTACCAGTCCTCGGCCGAGGCGCTGCAACAGATCGTCTTTTGGTCCATGGGCTCTCTTACCCGCGCCAATTGGGCGGCCAACGGCGTGCTGGCGGCCGTGCTGATTATCGCCCTGCCCATTCTGTGGGCGCTGGGCTGGCGTCTTACTGCTTTGCGGCTTGGCGATGCCCGCGCCACCGCCATGGGCGTAAATACCTCCCGCCTGCGCATCGTGGTGCTCATCGTGGTGTCGCTCGTCGCGGCGACGACCGTGGCCTTTGCCGGCATCATCGGTTTCATTGGTCTGGTCGGCCCGCATATTGCCCGCATGCTGGTGGGCGAGGACCAGCGCTACTTCTTGCCGGCCTCCATGGCGGCGGGTGCGGCCGTGATGTGTGCCGCGCATGCGGTCAGCCTGATGATTAAGCCGGGCCTGGCTATTCCCATTGGTATCGTTACCTCGCTTTTGGGCGTGCCATTCTTCATTGCCATCGTCATGACCCGAAGGAGGGCACTGTGGACGTAGAACTGACTATTTCCGGGCTGAGTGCAGCCTATGGCAAGCACCGCGTACTGGAGTCCGTGGATGTGGAAAAACTCCACGGCGGGCAATTGGTGGGCCTGTTGGGGCCGAATGCCTCCGGCAAGACCACGCTTATCAAGTCCCTGGCCGGCGTCCACCGCGGCTGCGATGGCGAGGTGGATTTCCGCGTCGATGGTACGGCCCCGCGCGGCAAGCGCCGCCGGCAGCTCATCGGCTACGTGCCGCAGGATCTCACGAGCACGGCCGCGCTGCGGGCGTTTGAGGCCGTGCTGATCTCTGCGCGCCGTGAAGCCTGCGAGGACCCGATTACGCGCACCGGTGAGGTGCTGCACTCGCTGGGGCTGGACGCGATTGCCTCGCGCTACCTCAACGAGCTTTCCGGCGGCCAGCGCCAGCTGGTGGCGGTGGCGCAGATGTTGGTGGGCAACCCAGGCCTGATGCTTCTCGACGAACCTACCTCCGCCCTCGACCTGCACCACCAGATCTTCGTATTGGACGAGGTGCGTGCCAAGGCGAAGCGCGAGGGCAGCCTGGGCCTGGTGGCCATTCACGACATCAACCTGGCTGCGCGCATGTGCGATCAGCTGGTGGTGCTCAAAAAGGGCCATATTCGCGCTCAGGGCACGCCCTCAGACGTTCTCACGGGGGCGCTCGTGGAAGGCGTGTATGGGGTAGAGGCGGACGTCGTCCAGCATGGCGGCGCTCCACTCATTGCTCCGCTGCGGGTGAGATAACAAAAAGGCCGGGCTTTTGCCCGGCCTAATTTTTTAATTTAAATTTTTAAGTGGTGCGCCATCAGGGAATCGAACCCCGAACCCACTGATTAAGAGTCAGTTGCTCTGCCAATTGAGCTAATGGCGCATTGTTGACTTCCTGCCGTGTGGCTCTCTGTGCAACGAGTAGATACTCTAGCAGCCATTCTTGAAAAGTGTAAAATCGCCTGGTTATGGCGTGTTTTTAGGGGTCTATAACGAATTGGTTAATACCTGAAGTGGCTTCTGGTAATTGCTGGAACGAGACGCTAATCTAAATTGGTCTTTGAAAGCAGCAATTACGTGTCTAAGGGCAACTCAGTGAAACATTCCCTCCCTATTGCGCGCCGCCTCATCGTGGCCGCGGGCGTTGCGTGCATTTCCCTAGCCGCCGCCTCCTGCTCCTCTGATTCCTCTGCCGAGAATCAAACCGCTGACCAAGAATCCACCGCCGCCGCGAGCGCGAGCGGCGCGAAGGATGGAGGCAAAGAGTCCGAAAAGAAAAAGGACGGCCTGAAGGTTTCCGTAAAGGACGGGGCGCAGGACGTAGACCCGTCGAAGCCGGTAACGGTGGAGACCAACGGCAAGCTCAAGAGCGTTACCATGACCAATGAAGTGGGCGTGGAAGTCAAAGAAAAGCTCTCGAAGGATGCTAAGACCTGGTCTACTGCGGAGGACTTGGGCTATAACCACACCTATTCCATCGTCGCCTCCGATGTGGATGGCAACAAGAAGAACCTCAGCTTTTCCACCCCGCAAGCAGCGGGCGTAGCCGAAGTCTCGCTTACTCCGATCCCGGACTCTGAGGTGGGCGTAGGCCAGGTCATTGGTGTGAACTTTGGTGTGCCGATTACGGACCGCAAGGCAGCCGAGAAGACCATTACTGTCACCACCAACCCAGAGGTTAAGGGCGCGTTCTACTGGGTCAACAACCAGGAGGTGCGCTGGCGTCCGAAGGACTACTGGGAGCCAGGCACCAAGGTTGAGGTGAAGGTGGACCAGTACGGCAAGGATCTAGGCGGCGGAATCTATGGCGGCGAGAACGCCAAGACCAATTTCACCATTGGGGACCGCACCGTCGCGATTATTGATAACGCCACCAAGACCATGAAGGTCTTCAAGAATAAGAAGTTCTTGCGCGCCATCCCGGTCTCGCTAGGCCGCGATTATCAGTACGATACGCCGAACGGGCGCTACATCATCGGTGACGAGCACCCGCAGCTAGTCATGGACTCGGAGACCTTTGGCCTAGCCCATGAGGCAGGCGGCTACCGCACGACCGTGGACTGGGCTACCCAGATGTCCTATTCCGGCATCTATGTCCACTCTGCTCCGTGGTCAGTGTGGGCGCAGGGCAATACCAATACCTCCCATGGCTGCATCAATGTGACGCCGGAGGCTGCCCAGTGGTTCCAGGAGACGATGAAGCGCGGCGACGTGGTGCGCGTGTTCAATACTTACGGTGAAACGCTTAATGCGATGGATGGCCTGGGTGACTGGAATATGTCCTGGGACGAGTGGTCTAAGGGCAACGCGGACGCCAATCAGTAGCGCCCAACCGCGGTGCAGGCGATGAGCGCATGGCTACAGTGGTGGCCATGCGCTTTTCTGTTTTAGACCGCGGGGCGGCCAGCCCGCTGGACCAGGTGGCTGAGCACGCCCGGCACGTGGAGAGGCTTGGTTTCCGGCGATTTCTGGTGGCCGAGCACCACGGCGTGCCGGGCATTCCGGCGGGCCAGCCGGGCATGTTGGCGGCGCACGTGGCGGCGCACACGCAGCGCATTCGGGTGGGAACGGCCGGAATCATGCTGTTGAATCATCCGCCGTTTCTGGTGGCGGAGCAGATAAACCTCCTCGAGGCGCTGTATCCCGGGCGTATCGATATTGGAATTGGTTCCTCTGTTGGCTTTACCAGCCCGGTGCGGCGGGCGCTGCGCCAGGGCGACCCGGCCGAGGTGAAACAGCGCTTTGAGGCGGAGCTGGAAACGCTGTTGCGCTACCTGCGCGGCGAGGAGGCGGTGACGGTGCGGCCGGAGTATGCGGGCACTCCGATCTACGTCTTGGCGGGCTTTCGATCGGCCATGGTTGCGGCCAAGATGGGGCTCGGCGTCATCTTGGGTGGTCCGGTGGCCACGCAAGAGGCTGCCGCGCGGGCGTATCGGGAGCATGCGCTTGCCGACGCCCCACCTATCATCTCCTCGCTCAATATTGCCGTTGCCGATACGTCCGCGGCCGCCCGTGATCTGTTGTTACCGGAGGCCTATGCCAAGGTACTCGCGCAATCTACCGGCGAGTTCACGGCCCTGCGGCCTGCAGGAGAGCTGGATATGGATACGCTCACGGGGCAGCAGCGCCGGCGCATTGAGGAGGCGCTGGCCCATGACGTATGGGGAACGGTGAGGGAAGTGGGGGAGGAGCTTAGGGGCGTCGGCAAGCGGCTGGGTGTTAGCGAGTTTGTGGTGACCGGAGACATGCCAGATGTGGCCGGTCGGGCGCGTTCGGAGGAGCTGCTGGCGAGCATGCAGGCGGAAAACTGAAAAGGCCCGAGCACAAGGCTCGGGCATTTGGGGTGGCTGACGGGGCTCGAACCCGCGACACCCAGGGTCTTGACGGACAACTTCAGTACCTGTACGTATATGTGCGTAGGCAGTGGTCAGCGATATTTTATCTACTGTGTTCTACTGCCGGATACGTGCTGTTACTGGATCGCTTAACGTACTTTTTAACGTACTTCTACGTACCCCTCCGATTCCTCTATTTGAATCGGACGATTTTGCAGGGAAGACACGATTGCTCAATAAAGGCAGGGCAAAAGCGTGCCACTAAAGTGGTGACTTGGGCCATGTTCCGATTAGTCGTCTGACAGGAGTGGCTGGCACATCAGCGTAGGACCACCGGAGGTTGAGGGAGATTAATGGTAATCGGTGATTTTCTCGCGCTAATCGGCGTGTTCGCTGCCGCGGTGGCAGTGCCTGGTCCTGATGTTGTGCAGATTATTCGTTTCAGTGTGAAATCTCGGGCCGCTGGCGTGGCGTGCGCTACGGGGGTCATGGCGGGGTGCGCAGTCTGGATCGCTGCGTCGCTGCTGGGGTTAAGTGCCCTCATGCAAGCTGCGCCCCAATTGCTCGCCGTTCTACAACTGGTTGGTGGGGCTTACCTTCTCTATATGGGGTTTGGCGCGGTGTGTGGCGGGCTTCGAGCCTGGCGATCGGGCGAGTCGGCAGCTCTGCCTACGAATCCTCGCGATCAGTCAGTGGAAACGCGCAAGGCTTTTGGGGTTGGGATGGTAACGAACCTATCGAACCCTAAGTCGGTGCTGTTCTTCGGAGCAGTATTTGCGCAGTTTGTAAAACCCGATATGGGTGCAGAGTGGATGCTGCTGATTCTCGTCACTCTCGTTGTTGTGGGCTTTGTGATGTTTGCTGGCTTTGCGCTTCTCGTAGATGTTTTTTCCAGCTTTCTGTCCCGCTACGGCCGCTTCGTCGATATGGGCACAGGCTCGATTCTTATCGTGTTAGCTCTATGGATGCTTGGAGAAGGTGCTGCGAGCTTGGTGTCAGCTCGCTAGTTCAACTTACTGCAGCGCACGCATGTCTACTTTGGTGTGTCTACGAAAGTACGTGCTTGCGCGGTCGCTCGAATGAGTGCTTCGACGTTGGCGCGGTCGTTGTAGTACTCGTCTGCGATCTGCTCGGTGTGGCCGAAAATGTCCGCCCGTGTCCTCGCGTCCATCACGTCGGCGTACACGCCGTGCAGTGTGGCGCGCCATGAGTGGCTGCGAAGGTCGCGAAGAATCTCGACACCCGTCTCGTCGGCGATCTGTGAGTACAGCTCCGGTACTTTGTCGTCGGCGTTGGTCGCGTCCCATGCGCTCGCCGTCGTTGTTGGTGAGCCTACGACGTGGTGTGCCTCGTCCTCGCGGTGTGTACGAAGGTATTCCGCCACGTCGTCCCTCAGGATCGGTATGTAGCGGCCCTTTTCCTTGCCCTTGCGGCCTTTGACGATGTCGCGCGTTGCGTTGATGATGATGTTCTCGCCGTTGTCCTCGACGTGTCCCCAGCGCAGCCGGTTTGCCTCAGAGATGCGTAGCCCGGTTACCGCTTGCAGCAGCGTCAGCCTCGTAACTCGGGCGTGCGCATTGATTGTTGACTGTCGCGCGCCGCCTTTCTTCGGCTGCACCAACGGTCCGCTGGTATCGCGCGTGAGCAGGTGCTTGACGACCGTGTCGTATTCCTCGCTCGTGAGCGTTCTACGGCCGTCTACCTCGTCTTTCCCCTGTGTGCGAATGTCTAGCCTGGCCCCGCGTATGGGGTTGCCTGAAATGACTCCGTCGCGGACAAGTGCGTCGGCGATGTAGGTCGATAGCACCGTGCGTGCGCTCGACACGCTGCCCGGGTGTGTGTTCGTGACGGCTTGCAGCGTGTGCTCTAACACCCTGAACTGCATCGCGTCAAAAACGCTATAACCCTTGAGTTCAGCCGCGACCAGGTTGAGCGATGCGAGATAACGCCGTTTTGATAGGTCTTTGAGCTGCGACGACTCTTCGATTTTCGGCCGTGTGACTTTCTCGATGTACACGTTCATCGGTGTACGCGGTGTCCACTCTGTTGAGGTTGTAGACAACAGCTCGTCGGCTTTGCGCCGTGCGCGTGCGCGTACTTCGCCTTTCGTCTTTGCCTTCGACCGTCGTTGTATGATCCTGCCGTCGTGTAATCGGACTGACCAGTCCAGCTGGTATCCGGTTTTCGTCTTTCTCGGTGTGGCTCGGTCGATCGATGTATGCCCCGGTTCGATCCGGGTTTTCGCTGTAGTGCTCATACCTTTAACGTACTTTATGATCCGGGTTGGAAGGTACTTGCATCGTAAAGGTAAGTGCGTTACAGTAAGCACTGCGCATAAGCTCTTGTTTTGCTAGAGAACTTTCTAAGACGCTAAGAAACTAAATCGTACACATGCCGGTAACATCCGGAGATGTCGCTCATCGCGCCCCTAAGCAAGGTAATCTCGTGTACGAGGCTGACAGGAACTTAGTGGTAGTGGGTCGCGCCCACGTAAAGCAATTTTTGAGCACGGGAACCGTAGACCGCCACACATAGAAACCGGGAAGGCGTTACCTCCTGCCGGATAGCTTTGCTATCTCAGGAGATTTTTTATGTCCCCGGCTTTTCTGAAAACTCCAGAAGCTGCTGTCTATCTCGGTCTGTCGCGCCGAACGCTCGAACATTGGCGCTACCAGGGTGAAGGCCCTCGCTACTCTCGTCTCGGTCGATCTGTCGTGTACGCGGTCACCGACCTCGACGATTTCACCCGCGCTCGCGCTGTCGGCGGTGGTGCATAATGCAAAAGGGAACGGCCCCCACCGCTGTGAACCGTGAGAGCTGGAGCGTAGATGCTTCAGTCGTCAGTGTATCACAGGAGATTCGTGAACGTTACGAACAAATCGAAAATGATGCTGTCGGTTGGGACGCCCGGTTGGTCGATTTCCAGTCGGACCAGCGTGGAAAATTGACCGATTTAGCCGTCGTTTTACACCGCGTAAATGCCTGGCGCGTGGATGAAAATGACCCGGATCTCATCATCAAACAAATGAATGATGATGAAGATCATTCGAACATCGAGGGTAAAACCGCAGGTCAAACCATTCGAACGCGATCAGGCCAAAATATCCTACGAGGCTGCAGTTTGGCCTGGCCGGATGGCCAGGTCCAAAATGGTACCGGTTCAACTGACGTCGCTGACGATTTCACGAGTGTTGACTTTGGCTCTCTAGCTAGCGTCCGCGCGATGGGTAGTGGTGAAAGGCGTCTCGTCATCGGTTTTGATACCGAATTCGTCAGCGACGACGGTGAGGGTCGCCGCGACATTGTGAGCTACCAATTCAGTTGGATTGATCCGCTCGACGGTACGGAACATGAAGTCGTGATTATGCCCCTTGAGGGACAGCGGCTTCTTGTTGATAGCTGCTTTTACGCGATCTCTCTGCTTGGGAAACTCGAGCGCTACGCCAACGGTTTTAAAGATGTTGGTGAAATTGGTACCTCGGACATGGACCCGCGCGGGATTCTGCGGTCTGGGCTTGGTAAGGATCGTCTACGGGATTCGTTGTTCAAGCGTGCTTCGATTCGTATCGTGCTTGCCGGTCATTTTCTGAACGTCGATGCGACCGCTTTCCGTCGTCCAAAACGTCGGTGCGATGACATCTTGCATGAACTTACATCCGCTGGTGGCGGGCTTGTGAGCCTGCGGCCGGTCCGTGTCGTTCGTACCTCAGGGTTTGGATCGTTCCGGCGTCTTCTTCCCTTCAGTGTGGTCTTCCGTGACACTCGCAATCAGGCGTCTCCAGAACATAAGAGTTTGGAAGCGCTCGGTGATGCGTGTGGTGTTGAAAAGCTCGACGTTGGCGCTGCCATTGAGGACATGGAAGCGCTGTCACGCGAGGATCTGCCGCGGTTGCTCGACTACGCAGCGAACGATGCGCGAATTGTGGTCCACTACCTGGGCACCGTCTGGGGCTACAACACAACCCCGCCGGTCACCATCTCGTCTGGTGGTGCGCGGGCGCTCAAGTCTGGGATTTCGAAGTTTTGGCGGGAAGAGGGGTTTATCGATTCTGGAGATATTGGTAGTGCTCTTGTCGATTCTGGTAAACCGAGCAACGCGATTTTCCGTCGGATGTTCCAAGGACTCAAGACTCGCGGTGTTGAGTTGGAATCTGACCGTGACTCGCTTGAGTACTACGCAGTTCGTGGCCTGGGGCCGGTTGACGGCGACGCGTGTGTATCTCACGCCTTGTGGGCCGACGCATTCGCTGGTGGCTACAACACTTGTCCGTCCCCGGGTGTGCATGCCTACCCTACGTACGACTGGGATCTGCAGTCTGCTTATCCCACTGCGATGGCCAGTATCTATGACCCTGATTACACCGATGGTGGTGTGATCAAGGAACACATCGACAAGCGTGAACTGACTCTCGATGATTTTCCGCTCGGGTATCTCACGCCTTTCGTTGGACATGTTTCGTGGGTCTTCCCCGACGATGTCGAAACTCCCTGCTTGCCGGTGCGGCGTGGTAACTCTCTGATCTTTCCTCAGACCTCATACGGCTGCGGCTTTGGCGAGGACGAGCGTCTCGACGAAGATGGTCTGGACCGTGAGGGTCGGGACCTTGGCGGACGGGATTACATCCGCGAACAGCTCGATGAGATCGCTGCGCGTGTCAACGGTGAGATCGGTGGTGTCTTTCACGGGTCTACCTGCGCCGGCCCCGAGGTCTACCTCGCGTTGAAGCTTGGCGCTCGCGTCTTTTGCCAGACTGGCATCACGCTCAAGCTTCTCACCCGCGAGGTAGATGGTGAGGTTGTGCGCTCCCGGTCTCTGCGTCCTGCGCTTCGTCAGATGGTTCTCGACCGTGCTGTAGCGAAGGAGACCTACGGGAAAAAGTCTCTTCAGGAGCTGACAATCAAGGTTGCGACCAATTCGTGCTACGGCAAGTTAGCTCAAGACGTCGTTGACCAGAACGGTTGGAATGCCTACGCCGAAGAGATGGAGAACATCGGTGGTTCTGCCGTGACTTCTCCCTACCACGCGGCTATGACGACGTCGTTGGTGCGTGCTGCGCTTACGGCTGTCTCTAACCAGACCTCTATTCTGAGCGCGACTACCGACGGTGTGATCACCGCCGACGATGATCTTGAGCGTTACGATCTTTTCGGTCTTGCTGAGATTCTCCGTGAGTCGCGTCTTGCGCTCGCTGATGACGATTCGATCTGGGAAGTGAAGCATCGTCAGACTGACTTGGTGAACCTTTCTACCCGTGCAAACGTCTCGTGTGAGGACGGTGGTGTTCTCGCTAAGGGTGGTGTGCGCACCCCAAAAGCGTAAAGCGCGGCTCAGCTGAGGAACGGTACTACTTCCGTAACCTCGCTCTGTCGCGCACCGGGAAAATCCCCAACCCCTACTCGACGTTCCCATCGTTCAAGTATCTGTCACGTTCTGAGAACCGCCTCGACTGTGTACTGGTCGCGCGCGAGCCTGAGCTATCCACGCTTGACTACGACCTCAAGCGTGAGCCTGTCCCTGAGACGTTCGAGTCTGCTTTGGTTGATGGGAACGAGCTCTGCGGGTTTGCAACCCGCCCCTGGTTGAGCGTGCTCCATTACGACAAGGCGCGGAGCATTGCGCGGCATCTTCAAAACCATCGTCCGGGTGCGGTTCATCTGACGGGTTGTCTTCGCACTCGTGGGGATTGGGATAACTGGGACCGTAGGTACCGATCGAAGGGTGGACGTCGAGTCCGCACTGCAGGCAGTGCTCTTTTGTCTGAAATCGTAGCTGCGCATAAAGCCGGGCTGATTGATGTGCCTGAGTTGTCGTCCTCGCGTCTCACGATCGGCGACAAACTTGAGTGGTTGTCCTCTCTCGGGGCCGGTGAGTTCACGCGGAGCCAGTGGGACCATATGTCTAAACGGGACCGCCGCGAGAATGTTTTACGTGACGCGAATATGGATGAAGTTCGCGCCCTGGTCGATAAATTGAATCGTGAGGAAGAAGAAGAAATGAGTGACAGTCACGCATCTTTTGTCAATGACTTGGCAGGCAGTGTTGCTAATGCTGATTTACCCGATATGGAACCTGCGCTCGAAGCAATAAACGAGATGAAGGCTCCCCAAGATGCTGTCAAGTCTCCTGACTTTGAGCGCCTGGGCGAGGTGGTCAAAGGCGTCGAAGAAGCACGCGCTAAGCGTGCGCAGCGCGAAGCCGAAAAGCAATCTAAGCAGCGTGCTGCTGAAGCTGCTGCGCGTCCTCAACGGCGCAAATCGAAGCATCGGTTTGTGCCTCGTAACCCATCTACTGAACCCGGCCCGGAGGGGCCAGAAATGGAGCTTTAATCATGGCTACGAATAAGCAAATTGAGCGCTCGCTTAATCGCGCCCAAAAGTTGCGAGAGCGTCAAAAGGCTCTCGCCGAAAAGGTGCGCGAGGCTGAGCGGGAAGCTGACCGGATTGTCGGTCAGGCTTTGCGCGAAGGTGCGACCGATTCTCGGTCGCGTTGGGCGAAGTACCGGCACCTCAACATGATGGAGTTTTACTCCTTGGCTGTTGCCGGTGGTGCCTCGCCCGCTGAGCCGGAAAATCGCGGTAGCGATTCCGGTGAAGCAACCGCTGACGAAGTCGGCGGAAACCAGGGGTACTAGGGGGCGGAGCGCCCCTAGCCAGCAGCCCGCAGGAGGACACGACCCGGAGGGTCGTTTGTCCGACAAGGGTGATGCTGGCCCCTCCTGTTGGAAGCCGCGTGGTGTGGGCCACGAAGTAGGCCGAAACTGCTCACGCGGCTGGAGGCGGGAGGCACGTGGGCGCTAGCCCACTTAGCACGGGAACAAGGAGCTGTGGATTATGAGTAATGGGCGACGCGTGACAGTGCGTCTGGGTGACGCAGAGGCTGAGGTGGTGCGTGGCACCGCGTCGGCTCTCGGAGTCACCGAAAGCGAAGTTATGCGTCTGGCCCTAACCGCCTTAGCGGGTAGGCTGCCTGACGGTGTAACTGAGCGTGCGACAGCGGCTCCGGTGTCGCGGGAAGTGGTCGAGATGCGTGACGCTCTCGACCGCGCCTCGGCGGCTATTCGTCGCATCGGTGTCAACATAAATCAGGTTGTCCGCATGGCTCATGTCATGGGCTGGTCTGATGATGTGGTGCCCGGGTTGTGCAAGATTCCCGATGCCGTCGATGGGTTGGACAAATACGTCCGGAAGGCGGTCGACGATGTCGGTAAGTAAAGTGCAGCGCTCCAAGAGTGCTGTCGCTTCCACCATCTACGCCGTGTGGGGGACTCGTAAGGCAAAGAAGGCTGGCGAAGTTCGTGCTTCCGCGCTCTCTGTTGTTGGTCCTCGTGGCTATCATCCGTTGGCATGGGCGTTGGAGGTTCAAGAGCGCGTAGCAAGCTCTGCGCAACGTCGTAATGAGACCATCAACATCATTCAATCTTTCAGCCCTGAAGAACTTGATCCAGTTAAACCTCGTGACGTGGAACGCGCGCACTCTGCGGGGCTTGCTCTCGCTGAGAAAGTGGCCCCTGGGTGTGACGTGCTTGTTGCTACTCACACCGATACTGCTCACGTTCACAACCACATTCTCATAGCCAATCACGACCGCCAGACTGGCTACGCTGCACCGAAGGGTGCTGGCAATGCTTGGCACGTCCGGGAGGTCAACGACGAGGTGATGAAGTCGTATGGGTTGGTGGTGCTGGAACAGCACGAGGTGTCGTACTCACACGATGAACGGATGGCTAAAGCTAAGGGGCTTGATATTGACGGTTCCGAGCTGTCGTTGGATGAATTAACTCGTGAGAACTGGCGCGAGTTTGCTCGTGCTCGCATCGAGGATCTTCTTGAAGATGACCGCGTTGTCGAGGCCCTGGACGCCGATGGCGAAGAGGGTATCAACTCTGCCTTTGACGTGATGGAAGATATTGCGCCCGAGTATCACCTTTCCTTCTCGCGTAAGGGGCGTGGCAAGCGCAAACGTGAGCGCTCGTCTTTCGCGGTTGTTGATGATAACGACGATGTGCTCCGGGTGACCGGTGCGAACGGTAAAGGTAATGCCCGAGCTGCGAGCGCTGGCTCGCGTCTCGGTGCTGATTTCACATTAAACGGGCTTCGTGCCCAGCTGCTGCTAATGCAGGCCAAAGAGAATGTTAGGGAAATAGGTGAATTTGATTATGCCGATGAATATGCGTCGGAAGAAGAATCGGGATACTGGCGAGAATTTGGAGCTGGTGAATCAACTGGCTCAGGAGGTGAAGAACCTTCAGCAGATTGTGGCGGGGCTTCGCAAGGACGTGGTTCACGTGTCCAGGCAGCAGGTGAAAAGCGACCAGGGCGTGAAGAAGCTCTCCAGTTCCGTTGGGGAGTTGAAGAACTCCCCTACGGCATCCCTAGTCGAGAACCACGGGCAGACCTTGGGGGATATGCAGACCTGGTTGACCAACTTGGACGGGCAACTGAAGGTCTTAAAGAATACAACCGTAGGAACGGAGGAATACAACGAGGCAGTGAAACAGACCGTGGCCGTGATGACGAAGGTCGCGGAAGCAGCGGCCCAACTGCCGGTGGCGATTCAAAATCAGAAACAGTCTCTGACGAACGGGGCGGCGGATATCGTCGAGTCCCTGGCGTCTCTGGGAACTCTAGTCCAGGCCGTCCTCGAAGCAAGCGAGGGGCCAATGAGTCTAAGCGACAGCGCAGTCGAGAGGCTGACCGACTGCATCGAGAAGCGTCTGAAGCCGATGGTGGATCAGAGGCTGGAAACGACCATGAACCAGAGTTTTAGTCGCTATGAGGACTCTTTTCAGCGCATGATTGATGATGGCATTGAGCGTCTCGCCCAGGAGCGCGAGCGCTTGGATGCCTCTACTCGGGAAGCTGCTAAGACTGCTGACCGCATCGATAAGCGGTTAAAGGCCGGTGCTGTCAATGTGGCTGGCCTCCTGATGTTTGCCGCTACTCTCTGCCTCGCTGTGGTTGTCGTGTCCGGTGTCTTTGGCATGACTATCTCGGTCTTTGGTCTGGATTTGGCTTTGCCCGAGATATGGCAGCGTACCCATGATGCTGAGTCGTGGAAGGGTCATCTCGGCTGGGGCTTGCTAGGTGTAGCGGTGCTGGCGGGTTTGTTCGGTGCTATCTGGTTTGTCGCAAAGTGGATTTGGGAGCACACTGACTGGGGTGTTCGTTCTGACAAGTGACGATAATGAAAACGGGTGAAAACGCGACTATGGTCTCCGAGACCATAGCCGCGGATTTATCGAACAAAGAGGGCGGGGCGCTCTGGAGTCACGTCGCTGGCGCTGAGACGTGGTACGGGACCGTTGGTTGGTTGATCGTGACCATGACGGTCATCGGACTCATCGTCGGCCCGATGGTCTACCTTGCCGAGAAGGTGATCGAGATCGGTGACGATGACTAGCGCCGGATTTCTAGAACCTATAACGTACTCTTTAACGTACCCGGCGTGAAAAGCAATGTACCCCGCAACCTGATCGTGCAGGTTACGGGGTATCTTTGGGGTGGCTGACGGGACTCGAACCCGCGACACCCAGGATCACAACCTGGTGCTCTACCAGCTGAACTACAGCCACCATCGCTGCGTGAAAGCAACGAGATATAGGTTAACTCACGCCGCCTAAATTACAAAAACGCCTGGTAGTCGGCGGTGGTTTCGGCCTTGATCTCCTCCGCCTCGGGGGAGGCGGGGCCCTCGTCGGTGCGGAAGACGCTGCGGCGGTAGAAGTCCAACTCGCGGATCGATTCGATAATGTCCTGCAGTGCGCGGTGGGCCATGCCCTTATCGGGCTGGTTGAAGTAAGCGCGCGGGTGCCATCGGCGGGCAAGCTCCTTGATGGTGGAGACGTCAATCATGCGGTAATGCAGGGCGCTATCGAGCCGCGGCATATAAGCGCGGATGAAGGTGCGGTCCGTGGCGATGGAGTTGCCGGCTAGGGGAGCGGGGTGCTCCGGATCGCAATGCTCATTGATGAGCGCGAGTACGGCATCCTCGGCTTCTCCGATGGAGGTGGTGGACTCGCGGATTTCCTTATCTAGCCCAGACTTAGCGTGCATCTCGGTGACGAAGGAATCCATCTGTGCCAGCTCATCCTCGGTGGCATGGACGACGAGGTCGATGCCCTCGCCCAGGATATTGAGGTTGCCATCGGTGATGACGGCAGCGACCTCGACGATGACGTGACGTTCGGGGTCCAAGCCCGTCATCTCCAAATCGATCCAGACGAGGCGGTCGTGTTTTGCGGCTATCTCGGAATGTGGCATGCGGTCCATTCTACGCCCGCGTGCTTTTACCCCTGTATGGGGTACGAACCGGGCTGCCCTGGAGGGGCGATTGCTACTGGACAACGCAACCTTTTAGAGAGTGTGGCACTGTGCTGCATAAAATGAATGGTGATTTGCCTCACTTGTAGATGTGAGTTACGGCATACTTTGGTTAATCGCTCTTCATCCGGGAGGTGCGACAGACTTAGGAGAGACCAGATGGCAAACTTCCTCGAGGCCCTCAATACCGTAATTTGGTCCCCCGTCTTGGTGTTTTTATGCCTCGGCGCGGGTATTTATTTCACCGTGGTGACACGCGGCCTGCAGGTGCGCTGTATACCGGACATGCTCAAGCAGATCGTTAACGGAGAAAAGTCCGCGGATGGCGTGTCTTCCTTCCAATCCTTGATGGTCTCGCTCTCTGGCCGCGTGGGTGTGGGCAATATCGCCGGCGTGGCCACGGCTATCGCTTTCGGTGGTCCTGGTGCAGTGTTCTGGATGTGGGCAGTGGCGCTTTTGGGCTCGTCCACCTCGTTCATCGAATGTACGTTGGCGCAGATTTACAAGGAAAAGGATCAGGACACCGGTGAGTACCGCGGCGGGCCCGCCTATTACATCGAAAAGGCCTACAAGCACACTAAGGCCGCGCCGTTCATGGTGGTCTACGGCATCGTATTTGCCGTCGCCATGATCCTGGCGACGAGTTACTTCCTGCCGGCCATCCAAGCCAATGCGGTGGCCGCTGCGGCCGATACCGCCTGGGGTATCAACTCCACCTGGGCGGCCGTCGTCCTCGCGGGCATCCTGGCCATCATCATTATTGGTGGCGTCAAGCGTATCGCGAACTTCGCCACCATTGTCGTGCCCTTTATGGCGCTCATTTATATCGTGATTTCCGTGGTGGTTATGTGCATGAACTTCTCGCAGATTCCGGAGGTCTTCGGGCTCATCTTCAAGTCCGCATTCAATATGGAAGCCGGATTCTCCGGCATGCTGGGTGCGGCCATTATGTGGGGTGTGAAGCGCGGCATCTACTCCAATGAGGCTGGCCAGGGTACCGGCCCGCAGTCCGCGGCAGCTGCCGAGGTCTCCCACCCTGCTAAGCAGGGCTTTGTGCAGTCCTTCGCGGTGTACGTTGATACGCTTTTTGTCTGCTCGGCCACCGCGTTCATGATTATTTCTACGGATATGTACACCGTCTTCCGCGGCAGCTCCGAGGACGGCGAAGTGGTCTATAACGGCTCGCTTCCTGATGGCGTCGAGGTCGGCCCCGGCTACGTGCAGTCCGGCCTCGATAGTGTTTTTGCCGGCTGGGGCCCAACCTTCATTGCTGTCTCCATTGCCTTCTTCGCCTTTACTACGGTCCTGGCGTACTACTACATGTCCGAAGTCAACCTGACCTACTTCAACCGTTGGGTTCGCTCGCGCACGGCCCGCCGTGGCCTGATCTGGGTTCTGCGCGCACTGATTATTGTTTCTGTCATCGTTGGCGCCACCACCACTCCAGGTGCGGCGTGGGCGCTGGGCGATATCGGCGTCGGTACGACGGCATGGCTCAATATCATCGCTATTCTTTTCCTGCAGGTCCCCGCCATCAAGGCACTCAAGGACTACGAAAAGCAGAAGAAGGCCGGCAAGGATCCGCAGTTCGACCCAGAAGCTTTGGGCATTAAGAATGCGGACTTCTGGGTAGAGCGCAAACGAGCACGTGGCGAGGGCAGCGTGCTCAAAGACAAAGACAAGGACTTAGAAGGCGCTGGGGCCTAGCCCATCTTGGCGTAGAAGCTGCCTACCAGCGGTGCAATCACTGGGGTGGGCAGCACCTGGCTGAGGGTATTCATCGCCTTAGACAGCGGGCCGGGCACCACGCGGCGCTGATTGCGGCGCATGGCCTCGATGGTTTCTTGGGAGCACGACTCGTAGGTGGTCCACAAAAAGTCCGGCACCACCTTGTCCACGATCGACTGGTCTTCCTCTGCGATGGTGGCCTCGCGCACTGGGCCGGGGGCAAGCAGGGTGCACGAGACGCCGGAGCCCTTCAGCTCATAGTGCAGGGCCTCCGTAAATGCATTGACGCCCGCCTTGGTGAAAACGTAGGTGGCGTTATTAGGAATGGGGATATTGCCCGCGGCAGAGCCGACATTACAGATGGCGCCGCTGCGGCGAGGCAGCATCTGCTCCAAGGCGGCTCGCGTGAGGTGGTGGACGGCAGTTCCATTGAGCTCGAACTGCGTCGTCTCGTACGACCAGTCTTGGTCCATGAAGGGGCCGAAGCTGGCGATGCCGGCGGAGTTGACCAGGATCGACACCTCGCGGGTGGCGATGGTCTCGGCCACGCGGGCGACGTCGTCAGCTACCGCTAGGTCCGCTGGCAGGGCAATGGCTTCGATATTATGGCGCTGCTCGAGCTCGGCGGCGATGGACTCCAGGACCTCGCGGCGGCGGGCCACAAGGATGACGTTATATCCCAGTGCTGCGAAATCCTGCGCCATGGCCTTGCCAATGCCTTGGCTGGCACCCGTAACGAGGGCATAAGACGTGCGGGAAGGGGCGGGAAGTGACATGGTTAAGCCTTTCCGGAGAGGGGGCATGGTGAGTCCTAGCGTAAACAAAAAGCCTTGAAGCGGCGAGAAACTCGACGCCTCAAGGCTTTCGCGCGGTGCCCCCAGCAGGATTCGAACCCGCGACACATGGGGTAGAAACCCACTGCTCTAATCCACTGAGCTATGGGGGCTTACAACGCACTCATAGTAGCCCACGAGGGCGGGGAAACCTAAGCCAGGGTGCGCTGCGGCGTGCGCAGGATGTCCACCAAGTCTTGGGCGGCTGCGGTCAGCTCGCGATCCGTGCGGTAGGCCACGATGGCGTAGTAGCGCGGCAGATCATCAGCAATGGGGCGGGTGATAATGCCGTGTGGCTGCACAGTAGGTGCGCAATTGGGCACGATGCTGACACCGAGGCCACTGGAGACCATGGGAATCGCGCTATTGAGGCTGGCGACCTCCTGGGTCTGTTCCGGCTTGAGATCCGGGCGGCTATTCCATAGGTCGTGATAGAACTCGGCCAGTTCAGGAACTTCGCGGCTGCGCGGTGGGACAAGCCAAGTTTCCTTCTTCAGCTCGGCGAGGGAGACGGGGGATTCCAACTCGGCGAGGCGCTGGGGAAGGGCGACGGAGTAGTCGAACGTGGCCACTTGGTGGACGGTGAGTTCGGGGGAGTAGCGGCGAATGAAGGCCTTCGGATCGGACGTCGGCAAGAGCGCTAGGTCCACCTGGCCATCCAGTAGGTGTTTGATAGCGGTGGCTGGCTCGGCGTCATCCAGCGAGACATTGGCGGTGGGGTAAATCCGCTTGAGCTCAGCGAGGGCCGCAGGGGTAAATTCCCAGTTCAAAATAGCGCCGGAGGCTAGCGACACGGTGCTGGCTTTATCGCCGGTGATTTCGCTGATATGGCGCTGGGTTTCGCTCAGTAGTGCATCAACCTTAACGGCCGTTTCGTAGACATAATCGCCAGCCTCAGTGGTGGAGACGCCAGAGCGCCCGCGCGAGAGCAGCTGCGTGTTCAGTTCTTTTTCTAGCTTCCGGATGGAAAGGCTCAGGGATGGCTGGGTCATATCGAGGGATTCAGCAGCGTGCGTGAATGAGCCATTGTCTACAACGGCGCGGAAATAAAGAAGTTGACGGGTGTCCATAAGCTCCATGATGACACATGTAAAGACAAAACGTGTGTTATGTGCGAAACTAGGTCGCGCTATACAATGCGCACTATGGCAAATGAGCAGGTTAACAGTGTGAACGCGGCGGGTAGGAAGCCCCGCCCTTCCTGGGGAATTTATATCGCAGCGATGCTTATTGCCGGCCTAGTTGCCGGTTTTATTTCGCTGTTTCTCCTAGCCGATTCCCTAGCTGCCTTGGGCATTCCGGATCCCGGTCGCATAACCACCTTTGGCCTGCCACTTTTTCGTGGCATGGCGTGGGTTCTCATGGCTTTGTCCGTGGGCTCTTTCTTGGCCTCGTCCTTCCTCATCGCTCCGCGTGGAAACAACGCTGCGCTTATCGATGCCCCCTTGTCCGTCGACGGCCACATCGCCGCGCGCACCGGTACGTGGGCTTCCTTTGGTATGGCGGCCGTGGGGCTCGTGGAAATTCCGCTCATTATGTCCGACCTCACCGGCGCGCCCTTTTCCCAGGTATTCGAGCCTTCCATCATGAAAATGGCGCTGACGGAAATTTCCACCACCATTGTGTGGGCAATCTCCGTGGTCATCGCCCTAGTAGTGGGCATTCTCGGTCTCGTGGGCCGCGGCTGGTCCATGCAGCCAGTCCTGCTTTTCTTGTCCATTATGCAGGTCGTACCAATTGGCATGGAAGGCCACTCCGCGGCGGGCGGCGACCATGATTACGGCACCAATTCGCTGCTGTGGCACTTGGTCTTTGTCATGCTCTGGGTAGGCGGGCTTATGGCGCTTATCGCCCACGGTCGGCGTCTCGGCCCCAATCTCGCCTTTGCGGTGAAGCGCTACTCCGGTATCGCCTTTATGGCTATTGTGGTGCTCGCTGTTTCGGGCTTGATTAACACGCTTATCCGCATGAATATCTCCGATTTAGTGGATTCCGCGTACGGAATCATTCTGATTACCAAGTTCGTGCTGACGATTTTGCTGGGCATTTTCGGCCTTGCACACCGTGAACTCACCATCCCGCAGCTGGGCAAGAATCCGCGCCTTTTCCTTCGCATTGCCATCGTGGAAGTAGCGGTCATGGCCGCCACCATTGGCGTGGCCATTACGCTGGGCCGCACTGTGCCGCCGGCGCCGCGCGATCCTAACCTCAACTCGATGCAGATTTTGATGGGCTATGAGCTGTTTGAAAAGCCTACGGTGCTCAACGTGTGGACCATGTTCCGCTTTGACATCATGTTCGGCACCATTGGCCTGCTCTTGGCCGCGGCCTATGGCTACTGCGTCTACCGCGTGCATAAGCGTGGCCTGACCTGGAGCAAGGGGCGCACCGCATGGTTTATGTGCGGTGCGCTTGGCCTGACTCTTGTAATGTCTACCGGCCTAGGTCTTTACATGCCCGCGATGTATTCCATGCACATGTTGGTGCACATGATTTTGTCCATGGCGGTACCGCTCCTGCTCGTCCTGGGAGCGCCGCTGACCTTACTTATGGAGGCTTTTGAAGCGGGGCCGGAGGGAAAGCCTAGCCTGCACGACTATGCGCTGGCGGCCACCCAGTCCAAGATCGTCGGGTTTATCACTAATCCATTTGTCAACCTCGTGCAGTACCTATTTTTCCTCTACGTGCTGTATTTGTTCCCGGGCCTATATCAATTCGCTATCTCCGAGCACGCCGGCCACCTCATTATGAACTTCGCGTTCATCATCTCCGGCTGCTTCTATTTCTGGGAAATCATCGGGCCGGATCCGCTGCCCAAGCGCCACTCCACTCCGTTCCGATTGGCCGTGTTGTTCCTTTCCATGCCATTCCACCTCTTTGCCGGTGTGTATCTCATGCAGCTGCAAAGCGTGTTGGGGGCAGACTTCTACCAGTATTTGGAGCTGCCCTGGGATCAGGATCTGCTCCAAGACCAACGCGTGGGCGGCGGCATCGCGTGGGGCTTTGGCCAGTTCCCGCTGGTTATCGTCTTTGGCAAGCTCTTCCTGGACTGGCTGAGCGATGATCGCGCTACGGCTCGCCGCCACGATATGCAGGCGGATGCGGACGATGATGCCGAATTGGAACGCTATAACGCGATGCTGCAGGATATGGGCCACGGCGATGAATCAAGCTTCCGCGGGCGCTAGCCTGTGGATAACCGGTTTAAAATCACCCCAAATCCCTAGTTTTGTTGACGGGTACAACAAGTTATTCACAGGCTAAAGGTGGTCGGCATGGTGCGGCTTGCGCGCTGGTATCAGGATGTGGAAGCGAGCGAGGAAAACCGAACTCGCCTATCCAACTATCCAGCAAAGGATTTTCTAGCACCATGTCCCAATACCCAATTACCTTGACCGGTCGCCTTACTCGCGATCCCATCCTGACCAAGACGTCAACTGGGGCCTATAAGGCCAAACTGCGCGTTGCCTCCTCGCGCCGAATTCCGGACCGTCAGGTCGATGCCGGCGCCAATGATCCGGAAGGACACAACTCCAAAGCCCCGCAGTGGCGCGACGTGGACCACCTCTACATCGACGTCGAAATGTGGAATCAATTCGCCATCAATGTGCGCAAATCCCTGGCTAAAGGCATGCCGCTGATCATTGTGGGCTCCTTAGTGACAGAACAATGGCGCGATGACCAGGGCACCGATCACTTCCGCACTTTCATTAAGGCGCAGTATGTAGGCCTGGATCTAAACCGCCACGTTATCGGTACGAAGCGGCTTGCTCCGCAGTACAACCAGGAAAATATTGCGGTCCCAGAACTAGGGGACAACGCCATCGAACCGGACGTGGACCACAGCCTGCCGTCGCAGCAGGCGGGGCAGGGAGATACCGCTGCCGATACAGCAGCGGACCGCTACCTAGCCGAACGAGCCGCAGCTGCACGCGGTGGGGAGGAAGATACCTTCGACGCCGAAGTGGAAGAGGAGGCTGCCGAGGCAGAATCCGCCCCAGTGAACGCTTAAGCGTTTCCTCCCCGGCTTGATCGCCTCGGGTGTACCTGACCCGAGGCACTTGGGCGGTGGTTCTGATGTAGTGTTTGTGTAGATAAATACGTCTCCCAAATTTTTGCAAAGGGGTAAAAGTGGGCGAATTCATCTACACGATGAAAAACGTGCGCAAGGCAATTGGCGATAAAGTCATCCTTGACGATGTAACAATGGCGTTCTACCCAGGTGCCAAGATTGGTGTGGTCGGCCCTAACGGTGCCGGTAAGTCCTCCATTCTGAAGATTATGGCCGGCCTGGACCAGCCTTCCAACGGCGAGGCTTTCCTGGATCCGGGTGCCACCGTGGGCATCCTGCAGCAGGAGCCGCCACTCAATGACGAGAAGACCGTGCGCGGAAACGTCGAAGAGGGCTTGGGCGATATCTTTGAAAAGAAGCAGCGCTTCGAGCAGATCGCCGAGGAAATGGCCACCAACTACAGCGATGAGCTCATGGAAGAGATGGGCAAGCTGCAAGAAGAGTTGGACGCCGCCGATGCTTGGGAGGTTGATTCCAAGATCGAGCAGGCCATGGAAGCTTTGCGCTGCCCGCCTTCCGACGCCCCAGTGACCAACCTTTCTGGTGGCGAGCGCCGTCGTGTAGCGCTAGCTAAGCTCCTGCTCACCGAGCCGGACCTGCTGCTGCTCGACGAGCCTACGAACCACCTAGACGCCGAGTCCGTGCAGTGGCTGGAGAAGCACTTGGCCGATTACCCGGGTGCCGTCTTGGCCGTGACCCACGACCGCTACTTCTTGGACCATGTCGCGGGCTGGATTTGTGAGGTTGACCGCGGCAAGCTCTACCCGTATGAGGGTAACTACTCCACCTACCTGGATAAGAAGCAGGAGCGCCTGGAGGTCGCCGGCAAGAAGGATGCGAAGCTGCGCAAGCGCTTGAAGGACGAGCTGGAGTGGGTACGCTCCGGTGCGAAGGCTCGCCAAGCCAAGAATAAGGCTCGTCTGGAGCGTTACGAAGAGATGGCTGCTGAGGCCGAGAAGTACAAGAAGCTCGACTTCGAAGAGATCCAGATTCCTACCCCGCCGCGCCTGGGCAATAAGGTCGTGGAGGTCAAGGACTTGCAGAAGGGCTTTGATGGTCGCACCTTGATTAAGGACCTCTCCTTCACCCTGCCGCGCAACGGCATCGTGGGCGTTATCGGCCCGAATGGCGTGGGTAAGACCACCCTGTTTAAGACCATCGTTGGCCTGGAGCAGCCGGATGCCGGTTCTGTCGAGGTGGGCGATACCGTCAAACTGTCGTACGTGGACCAGAACCGTGAAAACATTGATCCTGAGGCAACCGTGTGGGAGGTTGTCTCCGGCGGCCTAGATTACATTCACGTGGGTCAGAACGAGATGCCTTCGCGTGCTTACCTGTCCGCTTTCGGCTTCAAGGGCCCGGATCAGCAGAAGCCATCCAAGGTACTTTCCGGTGGTGAGCGCAACCGTCTGAACTTGGCACTGACCCTGAAGGAGGGCGGCAACCTGATCCTCCTTGATGAGCCGACCAACGACTTGGACGTGGAAACCCTTGGCTCGCTGGAAAACGCGCTGGAGAAGTTCCCGGGCTGTGCCGTGGTCATCTCCCACGACCGCTGGTTCTTGGACCGTACTTGTACCCACATCTTGGCCTGGGAGGGCAATGTGGAAGAAGGCCAGTGGTTCTGGTTTGAGGGTAACTTCGGCGATTACGAGAAGAATAAGGTCGATCGCCTCGGTGAAGAGGCAGCTCGTCCTTCTCGCGTGACCCACCGCAAGCTGACCCGCTAAGTAGCTGAAGCCTTTATTGAGGAGAATGATGGCATCCCCAAGTGTGCACACGTATCGTATTCAAACCCGCTGGTCGGACTTTGATATGTACGGCCACATGATGAACGCAAACTACATCGAGCTCGCCCAGGAGGCGCGCTTGGCCTTTGCGAAGGAGCATATCTATTCCAAGGGCCTTGACTTCATCGCGTTCGTGCGCCACCTCGATGTGGACTTCCTTCGCCCGATGGAGTTTAAGGACACCACTACGGTGGAGGTAGAAACTACCATTTCGCAGATTGGCACCACCTCGTTTACCACTACCCAGCAGGTCAAGGATGACCAAGGGGAAGTCGCGGCAACTGTGGAGTGCGTGCAGGTAGTCATCGATCGTCAGCAGCAGACTCCTCGTCCGCTGACGGAACAGGAAAAGGATATTCTGCAAAATACCGCGGCTAATTAACCGCGGCGCAGAGCGAAGATGAGAAAGGCAGGGCCCGAAGGCATGGTCACCGAGACTCTAGAAATTGGAAGCGGTGGACCTGGCCTTCGGGCCCTTGTCACGCGCGCAGTCGGCTTGGACGCGGGTGCCTCGGTACGGCTGCGCCAGCTGACTGACGACGTCGTTGATGTCTTTGTCACCACACCTTTCGAGGTGGTTGCCTCCCGCCGCGTCCAGGGCGTCGTTTCCCGCGATGGGGCAGTGGTTTCTGCTGCCACGCTCGCCGAGCAGCTCAAAGAGCATGAATCTAGCGGCACGTTAGATTTGGGTCCAGCCCGCGATCCATCCTGGCCGGGAGCCTTGCCGCCGGCCACCGGCTACAGTGCGGTCGATACCTTGCCGGTCACCGTTGTTCGCGAACTTTCCGATAAAGGTCAGCAATTGACCCGGCAATTTTCCGGCCCCATGGGCCCACCATCCAGCTTGTTGAATCAGACTGTCGTCACGGTGGAGGGGCAAGGTACCACGGTGGAAATCCCTATGCGCATGATTTTTGCCTGCACCAATTTAGGTTTGATCCCTGGCTTTTCGGCACCGATGGATGTGCCGCGGCACCTGCGGGTGGCTCAATTGGGCAGGTGGGTGCGTCTCGACGCCCCCTTTGGCAGCATCTACCGTTCCACCCGCCTGTCGCTGTTCTAACTTCGCTGGCTCGCGAGAAACCGGACCACCACGTCCCAGTTCTGTTCAATAGAATCGGCGCGAACGCGTCCTGCTTTGGCGAATTTGCCCGAAAGTGGTCCGCCTAAGGGGGAGGGGGATTCTGCCCAAGTGGGGAGTAATACTCTTTTGAACTGCACATTTACCTTATGGCTCGCTGTGTTGCTACCCCCGCTTTGTGAATTCAGGAACATAGTGCGACACGCAAACGTGTCCTGCGTTACCCTTACGTGGTCGGTGTAATTTACTCCACCCGCAAGGAGATTGTGTAATGCGTATTGCTGTGCCTAAAGAAATCATGAATAACGAGAACCGCGTGGCTCTTACCCCGAGCGGCGCGCAGACCCTCGTTCACGACGGCCACGAGGTCCTTATCGAGACCGGTGCTGGTGAGGGCGCATCGTTCCCGGATTCCGAGTACGAGGCCGCCGGTGCCAGCATCGTTGGTACCGCGGAGGATACTTGGGCGCAGGCGGAACTGCTGCTGAAGGTCAAGGAGCCGCTCGAGTCTGAGTACCAGTACCTGCGTCCGGACCTTACCGTCTTTACCTACCTGCACCTTGCCGCGGATCGTCCCTTGACTGAGGCGCTTGTTGAGGCCAATACCACTGCCATCGCCTATGAGACGGTTACTGACCGCCACGGTACCTTGCCACTTCTTACCCCGATGTCCCAGGTGGCAGGCCGCCTCGCTGCAATCGAGGGCACCCACCACCTGCTCTCCACGCAGGGTGGCCGCGGCCTGTTGGTTTCTGGAGTTCCGGGTACCCAGCCAGCACGCGTCGTCGTGATCGGCGGCGGCCAGGTTGGCGCGTCCGCCGTTGCCATGGCCCATGGTCTGCGTGCCGAGGTCACCGTGCTTGACCTTGATCCGCACGTTTTGCAGCGCTTCGATGATCAGTACGCCGGTGGCGTGCGCACCTTGATTTCGGATCCGGCCACCATCGATAAGGAACTGCAAGAAGCCGACCTTGTCATTGGCGCCGTGCTTATTCCAGGCGCTGCCGCACCGAAGCTGGTGCGTGAGGAGACCGTAAAGAAAATGAAGAAGGGCGCTGTTCTCGTGGACGTGGCCATCGACCAGGGTGGTTGCTTCGAAAACTCCAAGAAGACCTCCCACGATGAACCGACCTTCAAGGTGCATGACACTCTGTTCTACTGCGTGGCGAATATGCCGGGTGCGGTGGCCAATACCTCCACCCGTGCCCTGTCCTCCGCAACCCTGCCCTACATTCGCGCGGTAGCCAATGACAGCCTGGATGCCGCCATCAAGCGCTTCCCGGGCCTAGAAGGTGGCGTAATGACTCGTGGTGGCCGTCTGGTCTCCGAGCCTGTGCGTAAGGCCTTTGACTGGGAAGACTAAGCATCGGGTCCCCATAGTGTGGGCTAGATAAACCACAAGCCCGGCTCCTCGCTAAATAGCGGGGCCGGGCTTGTCTCGTGCGCGGGGGAAGACGGTGCGGTTATGGTGCCTTGTTGATCATCATGGCGGCCACGCGCTGCATATGATCCCAGATCATCTCGCGGTAGGCCGGCGGGATGGTTTCCTCGTCGATCTTGGCGAGGGAGTTACCCATAAGCTCTAACCACCGGTCATGCGCGGTTATATCGATGGGGTAAGGGGCGTGGCGCATGCGCAGGCGCGGGTGGCCGCGGTTTTCAGAGAAGAGCTGCGGGCCACCCCAATACTGTGCCAAGAACCAGGTAAGGCGCTGCTCGGCGCCTTCCCAGTCATTATCGGGGTACATTGGGCCGATGACATCGTCCTCTTTGACTTGGGAATAAAAGCCATGGACGAGGCGCTCAAAGGTTTCCATGCCGCCAATGGCCTCATAAACAGAATCCATTTACTCTTCTTCTTCCTTGCGGGGATCGGGAATGCCGATGCCGTGAGGGTAGGGGGTAGTAATACCTTTAGCGTGCATGACATTGAGCACGCGGGACTGTAGGAAACGCTGAACGTCCCACTGCTTGCCTGGCAAGGTCTTGGTCGAGACGCGGAAGGATACATAATCCGGCTCAAAGCCAGACATGCCGTCCACACGTGGCGTGCTGAGGATGAGCTTGCGCACCTTATCGTCCTGTGCGGCTTCT
Organism: Corynebacterium sp. MSK122; assembly: GCF_030229435.2. Lineage (NCBI taxonomy): Bacteria > Bacillati > Actinomycetota > Actinomycetes > Mycobacteriales > Corynebacteriaceae > Corynebacterium > Corynebacterium sp. MSK122. Next base: position 69,267 of record NZ_JASPHV020000003.1, read on the forward strand.
TTCACTGCGTCCTCAATGACTTCGCCAGCAACCTCTGGGTCATTAGAAAGACCTACCGGAATCTGGATGCGGGCAACGGAGTACTCATCAGAGTGGTTGGCCACCTGGAGAATTTCACCATTGCGCACGTACCACAGGGCGCCATCGATATCGCGGACCGTGGTGATGCGCAGGGAGATGGACTCGACATCGCCAAAGACACCATTGCCCAAATCAACCACGTCACCAATGCCGTACTGGTCCTCAATGAGCATGAAGATGCCGGAAAGGAAATCCTTTACCAGCGCCTGGGCGCCAAAGCCGAGGGCAACGCCGATAACACCGGCAGAGGCGATAAGCGGTGCCACGTTAACGTCTAGCTCATCCAAGATGGCAATAACAGCCCACACCCAAACGAAGATGGCGGCGGCGGAGCGGGCTACGCCGGCAAGTGTCTTGATACGGGAGGCTCGCCGGGTCTCGCGGGTTTGGCGCATGGCCTCTTCTTGTTGGCTGAGCTCGGGGCGATTGGCGCGGCCCTTGAATTTCCCGCGCAGGCGCTGCTTATCCAGTCCGGAGGATTTAATGCTATTTTCGGCCACTTTGTTGATAACTCGACGGAGGAGCCAGTGGGCGATAATCGCCAGGATAAGGATGATTGCGATGCGAATCGGGCGCTCGATAAGCCAACTTTGCACCTTCTCGTCATTCCAAAAACTGGACACGGACTCGACGGCCGAGTCCGTGGTGGAAGCGGCTGAGGCTAAGAATTGCGTATTCATCATTCTTTCTTAGTCGTGGACAATGGGAACCACGCCCATTGTAGGGGTTGCTCCTGAAAGTTCGACGGGCCCCAGGCTAAGGTTTGTGAAAATAAATACTCATCTCCCCGTAGGAAATGAACAGCTTGGTCTAGACTGTGTGGCTATGACAGAACGCAGCACGCAGAACCTCGCTCAAGGCTTTACGTCCCGTTCCATCCACGGCGGCTATCACCCGGATCCGCACATGGGCTCTATCAACGTGCCCATCTATGCCTCGACCACGTTTGCGCAAGACGGCTTGGCGCAGCTGCGCGGCGGATTCGAATACGGCCGTGTGGCCAATCCGACCGTGCGCTCGCTCGAGCACACCCTAGCGGCACTAGAAGGCGCAGAGTATGCACGCGTGTTTTCCTCCGGCATGGCCGCTGCCGATACCTTGATCCGCATCCTGGTGCGCCCAGGAGATCACGTCATCCTGGGCAACGATGCCTACGGTGGTTCCTACCGCCTGCTTAATGATTTCACTGAGTGGGGCGTGGAGATGTCCATCGTGAACACCAGCGATACCGCTGCGGTTGCGGCCGCGGTCCAAGAGAATACCAAGCTTATTTGGCTGGAAACGCCCACTAATCCGGCGCTAAATATCACCGATATTGCCGCGGTGGCCAAGATTAAGGGCAACGCGCAGGTACTGGTGGACAATACTTTTGCCACGCCCTACTTGCAGAACCCACTGGAACTCGGCGCCGACCACGTGCTGCACTCGACCACCAAGTACTTAGGCGGGCATTCAGATGTACTGGGTGGCGCGGTAGTTACTAATGACGCCCACGTGGACGAGCGCCTGCTCTACTTCCAAGGCAATGTGGGCGCGGTGAGCTCGCCTTTCGACGCCTACCTTACCGCCCGTGGTATCAAGACGCTGTCGGTGCGCATGGATCGTCACTGCGCGAATGCCCAGAAGGTAGCAGAATTTCTACAGGGCCGACCCGAGGTCAAACAGGTGCTCTACCCGGGGCTCAAGGAGCACCCGGGGCATGAACTGGCGGCACAGCAGATGCGTGGCTTCGGCGGCATGATGTCAGTGCGCTTCCACAGCGCGGAGCATGCCAAGCAGATCTGCCTCAATACCCGGCTTATCTGCCTGGCGGAGTCGCTGGGCGGAGTGGAATCGCTCATCGAGCATCCAAAGAATATGACGCACGTATCTGCGGAAGGGTCCGAGCTGGTGCCGCCGGAGGATCTGGTGCGCATTTCCATCGGTATCGAAGATATCGATGACCTGCTCGCAGACTTGGAGCAGGCCCTCGACGCGCTATAGGCCGCGGCTCCGGGCCCATAGCGCAGCTGCGGTGGCTAGGAACGCACCACGGCAAGGAGGGAACCGGCAGCCTTGTCGGTTTCCTGCAGCATGAGCGGGTCCGTGCCCGGCATGGGGGAAATGGTGGTGTCCGGCCACTGGGAATAGGTGGGGATGCCCACGATGTGCAGGCGTGCATCCAGCTCGCCGTCCGGGTGAACGGTGCGGCGTGTGGCCCCATCCGTTTCCGGCGAACCGGTGGGCTGGCCATGATCGGGGAAGGGGCGCACGCGGGCGGAATCCACCAAGCAGCGCGTCATGGCATCGCCGGCGGTGCGGATATCGGGGCGGTGTATAAAGGCGTCGACAAGCGTGGGCGCAGAAGCGGAGCGCGGGCCGGAGGTCAAAGTGAAGTGATCGGCCGCGATGGACACGGTGGGGTGATCGCCTAGGAAGTGGGCCAGGCCGGCGTCGACAAGCGCGAGCAACTGGCGCACGCGGAAGAGTGGTGGGCCGGAGCCGATCATCTGGCCAAAGGACATGACCTGGCCGTAGCGGCCGGTGCGGGACTCGCGGGTGTAGCGGCCCTCTGCGCCGAGGATGGAGGCCGGCTTGCGCGATTGCGAAAGCGACCACAGCGCGGCCTTGATGGGGGAGTCATGGCCGGCGGCGGCCTCCCGAATATCGCCTTCCATGGACTGGGCAATGTGCTCGGTGAGCTCAGCGATGTCCCCGGTAAAACCGGCAATCTGGTACATGAGATCGTTCATGTCCCATGGCTCGGTGACCATGGGCGCAATCGCCGCGCCCAGCTCATCGGGGGCGGTGGCATCGATAGCCTCGAGAATCTCTGCGCGCGGGCGCAGGAGGGAATCCGGGCGCACGCGCTCCAAGGTGGTGATATAAGCCTCGTAGCTATCGCGCGCGATGGCGGGCCAAACCTGGGCGTCAAAGTCGATGTCCTGGGCGCCACTGAGCTCCGCAATGACCTTCTTCAGGCGGCGACGCGGCATGGTAGGCGGCAGCTCACCGTACTCGGACTTGGGGTGGTAGGGGTAGCCGCGGCCGGAGGAAATAATGAAGTTAGGCTCCTGCCCGCAAGGCTCATAGCGCAGGCCGGAGCGCGCGGAAGGATCCTCCACGAATTTGCCGCCGCGCTCGATGGTGGTCAGCGCCATAATGTCATAAAAGCCCATGCCCAGACCGCGTACCAGCACGTCCTCGCCGCCCGGAATGGCGGCGTAGTCCTGCTCTACCGGGTTATTAGGGGCGATCCAGTTCAAACCGGAAGCGGCCAACTGCTTTTCTTGCTCGTTATATTCCGGAGTCATCCAGCCATAGGCCAGTACCGTGGCATCGGCGCGCACCTCGGAGCGATCGGCTAGGTGGAGGACGTCTTGGTGACCGTCCTCTTTGATGGTCTCCAACCGGCTGAAGTGATTCACGGTGGAAATACTCTTGGGCAGACGTGCAATGACCACGTCATAGACCCAGCGCAGGTACTCGCCATACAGTGCGCGCGAAGGGTTGGATTCGGGGCGGGTAGCCGCGAGTTCCTCGCGGTAGTCTTGGGCAATATGTGCGGCCGGTGGGTGCTGCTCAAAAAGCTCGCGCTTGGCGGCGGAGATATTCTCGCCATCGCCGCGCAGCAGCTGGATCCACTCGTACTGAATGGGGCCCTCGAGCACAGGGGCATCCACGGTGGAGCCGGGCTCGGTAAAGAGGGTGACCGCGCCGGCGCGGGTGTTCATACACAGGGTTTTGGTTTGGTCCGTTTCCCAGATGCGGCCGGCGCCATGTTGGGCGTCATCGATGAGGTGGACGGTAATGGGGTCGCTGGAATCGTCCATGCGGGCGGAGAGGCGTTCCAAGATGGAAATGCCGCGCGGGCCCATGCCGACGATCGCGATTGCTGGAGTAGACATACCTCCTATCGTGCCACATTCAGGCCCTTTCAGGATCATCGGACCTTGCAGTAAGAATAAAATAGACCAGAAGGTCTATCAGTGGATTTATGAACTCTTGTTTTGCCAGGTAATGAAGTAGACCGTCCGGTCTTGTATTTGAGGGAAGGTGTGTGGTCTAATGGGCGAGTACTACTTAAGACTTAAAGGAACTCGAGCTTTTATGAAGCAATTTTCTCGGCTCCTGCGGCCCGTGGCTGCGGTCCTGGCCAGTGGCGCGCTAGCTCTCTCGCTTACCTCGTGCGCCTCTACTTCCCACGCCGCGGAAGATGGCGTGGTCACCTATGTCGAGCCCAATATGTTCAACAACCTCTATCCGCCCTCCGGCGGTTATTACCCCAATGGGGGTGTGCTCAATAACATCACGGACCGCCTGCTCTGGCAGGACCCGGATACCCTCGAGCTGCACCCGTGGATTGCGGAGGAGATGCCCAAGGCAAACAAGGACAACACCGAATTCACCTTCAAGATTCGCAAGGGCGTGACCTACTCTGATGGCTCCCGCCTGGATGCCGCGAACGTGAAGAAGAACTATGACCTTTATGCCCTAGGCGACGAAGATCGCATGCTCACCCCATCGGAGCAGCTGCCCAACTATGAAAAGTCCGAGGTCATCGATGACTACACGGTGAAGTTCTACTTCAGCGAGCCTTCCCCAGGCTTCCCGCAGTCCACCTCCGTGATGAACCAGGGCCTGCTTTCTAATGCCACCCTGGATTTGGATGACACCGGCTTCGCGCCGGGCAACGCCACCGCGATTTCCGGTTCGGGCCCCTTCGTCATTGAGGAAGAAGAGCTGGGCACCAAGCTGGTGCTCAAGAAGCGCGAGGATTATGACTGGGCGCCCCCTGCCCGCAAGGACCACCAGGGCCCGGCCGATATTGAGGGCATCAATATCGTGCTTGCGGCCGAGGACTCCGTGCGCGTGGGCTCGCTTGTAGCCGGCCAGTCCGATGTCGCGCGCCAGATCGAAGCCCCCGATGAGAAGCACCTGAAGGATCAAAACCTGCAGATTTTCGCCGCCCCCACCCGTGGCGTGAATAATAGCTTCCACTTCCACTTCCGCCATCCACTCTTGGAAGATAAGCGCGTGCGTCAGGCCATCATCCACGCCATCGACCGCGATAACATCCTGGACACCCTCTTTTCTGATTCCTACCCCAAGGGCACGTCGATCTTGGCCAAGACGGCTATTGGTTATAAGGATCAGTCCGCGAACTATGCCTTCGATCCAGAAGAATCTAAGCGCCTGCTCGATGAGGCCGGCTGGCGCCCAGGCGAAGATGGCATTCGCGAAAAGGACGGCAAGCGCCTTTCTGTCACCTTCAATGAGGCCGTCCCACAGCCGCGCTCTAAAGAGATGTTCACCAAGGCTCAGGAGATGCTCAAGAACGTCGGCATCGAGGCCAACCTCAACCCAGGTGACCGCTCTGCACAGCAGAAGGCCATGAAGGACCAAGACACCGTGCAGGTACGCCACACCATGACTGGCCGTGCCAACGTGGATACCTTGGCCACGTGGCTGGATGGCACCGGGCGCAATTCTTTCCTCAACTATGACGAGGAGACCGATAGCTTTGGTGATGAGAAACTGCAGAAGTTGGTGCAGGACTATTTCAACCTCAGCAGTGAAAAAGAGCGCCTGGCCATGACTGGCCGCATGCAGGACTACTTGTCCGAACAGGCTTATATCCTGCCGATGTTTGAAGAGCCGCAGGTCTATGGTTTCCAGCCATATATCGAAGGCTTTAGCACCGAGGCCATCGGCCGCCCGTCGTTTTATGCGGTAGATATCAACCCCGCAGAAGGGGAGGACTAAACCATGAGCCTGAAAACTATTGCCCTGCGCATCGGCCAAGCCGTGCTTGTCATCTGGGCAACCTTCACCCTTTCTTTCATCCTTTTGGCGGCACTGCCTGGTGACGCCGTCGCGACCCGTTATGACAACCCCAACTTGGGGCTCAACGCCGAGCAGCTGGCCGCTATCCGCGAGGTTTATGGCGCCGATGAGCCACTGCTGAGCCGCTACGTCAGCGCGCTCGGCGGGTTCCTCACCGGTGATTTCGGCTTTTCCGTCGCCACTGGTACCGCCGTATCGGAGATGCTGGCAGATGCCCTTCCCTCCACGCTGGCACTGGCGGTCTTCGCCTTCCTTGTAGGAGTGGTCCTGGCCTTCGTCGTGGCTATTGTCTCCACCTTTGGCCCATTTTCTTGGCTGCGCAGTTTCTTCCGCAGCCTGCCTTCCGTGATGGTTTCCCTGCCCACCTTCTGGATCGGCATCATCTTGATCCAGATATTCTCCTTTGGCTTGGGCTGGGTACCAGTCATCGGCGCGAGCGACGCTCAAAGCCTCATCCTGCCGGTAATTACCCTGGCCATCTTCGTGGCAGCACCGCTAGCGCAGGTGCTGCTGCGCTCCATCGATGAGGTAATGGATATGTCCTTCGTGCAGGTAGTGCGCGCCAAGGGTGCTAGCGGTGCCTGGTTGTTGTGGCGCAACGTCCTGCGCAACGCGCTGCTGCCGGCGCTGACCATGGCCGGTCTTACCTTTGGTGAACTCGTCGGCGGCTCCGTGGTGACGGAGGCGGTCTTCGCCCGCCACGGCATCGGTGCGCTCACCGTGGATGCGGTGGCTAACCGCGATACCTCGGTGCTGCTGGCCATTGTGGTGCTTGCCGCCGCCGTCTTTGTCCTTATCAATCTGATTGTGGACCTGCTCTACCCAGTGCTTGACGTGCGCCTGCGCGAGCGCAAGCATGACACGGCATCTGACAATTCCACCGCCACTACCACCGATACCCCCGCAATAAACGAGAAGAAGGTCCAAGCATGAAGCTTAAATCCACACAGCTGAAGCTCACCCCGGGCACCATCCTCTCGCTGATTGTGCTGGGCCTAGCGGTGCTCTGCGCGTTATTCCCCCAACTGTTTACCTCCCAGGACCCTAACCAGGGCGGGGACACCACGGCGCTATTGCAACCCAGTTTCCAGCACTGGTTCGGCACCGATGCCGTCGGCCGTGATCTTTATACCCGCGTGGTCTATGGTGCGCGCCAATCCCTACTTGGCGCGTTGCTGGCCGTACTCTTCGGCCTCATCGTCGGCACCATTTTGGGCATCATCGCCGGAGTGCGCCGCGGCTGGGTCGATGCCGTCATCATGCGCATCGTGGACGTGCTGCTGTCCATTCCCGGCCTGTTGCTCTCCCTGTCCGTCATCATCGTGCTCGGACACGGCATCTTCAATGCCGCCATCGCGGTAGGTATCACCTCCGTGGCCACCTTTGCACGCCTTGCACGCTCCCAGGTGCTTAGCGTTGCCGGCTCCGATTTCGTCGAAGCCGCCTACGGCTCCGGCGGTTCTTCCTTCCAGGTGCTCGTGCGCCATATTCTTCCCAATTCACTCACCGCGGTCTTCGCTGTAGCAGCGCTGCAATTTGGCCTGGCTATTTTGCAGCTAGCCACCCTAGGCTTCCTGGGCTATGGCGCACCGCCCCCAACCCCGGAATGGGGCTTGCTCATCTCTGAATCGCGCGATTACATCGCCACGGCCGGCTGGTTGACCATCGCCCCGGGCCTTGTCATCGTCGCGGTGGTCCTCGCGGCCAACCACCTCAGCCAGACACTGCGAAAGGCGGCCTAATGTCACTGCTTAGCATTAGTGATCTATCCATTACCTACCGCACCGCCCATGGTGAGGTAGAAGCGGTAAGTGGCATTGAGTTTGAGGTAAAACCTGGCGAAATGACCGCCATCGTTGGCGAGTCCGGTTCCGGCAAGTCCACCTCCGCGATGGCCGCCATCGGCCTGCTGCCAGACAATGCGTCGATCGTTTCTGGCACCATTACTTTCGACGGCCGCGACGTTACCCAGTATTCCCAAAAGCAATGGCGGGAACTGCGCGGTCGCCGTATTGGACTTATTCCGCAGGATCCCAATAACTCGCTCAACCCGCTCAAGACCATCGGTGCTTCGGTGGAGGAGGGTATGGCCATCCACGGGCAGGGCGATAAGGCCTCCCGGAAAAAGCGTGCACTGGAGCTTTTGGAGCGCGTGGGCATTGATGATCCGCAGCGCCGCTATCACCAGTACCCGCATGAGCTATCCGGCGGCATGAAGCAACGCGTGCTCATTGCCGCGGCCGTGGCATTGGAGCCGGAGCTTATCATCGCCGATGAGCCTACCTCCGCGCTCGATGTCACCGTGCAGAAGATCATCCTGGACCTCCTGGATGAGATGCGCGAAGAGCTCACCATGGGCATCCTTTTCATTACCCATGATCTGGCCGTAGCGGGCGACCGCGCCAATAACATCGTGGTGATGGAAAAGGGCACCGTCCGCGAGTCGGGCGTCGCTGCCCGCGTCCTCACCGACCCCCAGCATGCCTATTCTAAGCGCCTGCTTGCCGACGCCCCCTCGCTCACCGCCCCCACTTCCTCCCAGTCCGCATCTCCTGTGCGGGCCGCCGCGCCCGCGCACCGCGAAACCTTGCTCGAGGTGGAAGGGCTGAGCCAACGCTTCGGGAATTTCACCGCGGTGGAGGACATCAACTTTTCCGTGGCCCGCGGCACTACCCATGCATTGGTGGGGGAGTCTGGCTCCGGTAAGACAACCACCGGCCGCGCCATTTCCTTGTTGAGCACGCCCACCTCCGGCAGCATTCGCTTGGGCGGGGAAGACATTAGCTCCGCCCGTGGCAAGCGCCGTCGCGAGCTGCGCCGTTCGATCCAGATGGTCTACCAAAATCCTTTTGGCTCGCTAGATCCGCGCTTGAGCATTGGCGATACCATCGCCGAACCGGTGCGCAATTTCACCGGCGCTTCCAGGCGTGATGCGCGTGCCAAAGCACGCGAATTTCTTGATTTGGTGGCCTTGGATTCTTCCATGGCTTCCCGCCGTCCCCGCGAGCTCTCCGGTGGCCAACGCCAGCGCGTGGCTATCGCCCGCGCCATGATCATTGAGCCCGATCTCGTGGTGCTTGATGAGGCCGTGTCCGCGCTCGACGTCACCGTGCAGGCGCAGATACTGCGCTTGCTCGACGAGCTGCAGCGCGAGCTGGAGCTTACCTATATCTTCATCTCCCACGATCTGGCGGTAGTCAACCAAATTTCCGATACCGTCTCCGTGCTCTCCCACGGCACGCAAGTGGAATCTGGACCTACCGCGCAGGTCTTTGCGCACCCAGAAACCGAGTACACGCGCCAGCTCATTGACGCCATCCCTGGCTCCCGCTATCGTTCCGGAGACTTAAACTTGGGGCTATAACCGCGCCCCAGAAAGGTTGGACTGAGAATATGACCGACATTATTAATGAACTTTCCCATGCCAGCGCCGAGGTGCAACAGCTGCGCCGTGCGCGCCACGATGCGCAGGACAATGCGCAACTGAGCTTTAGCGCTTTGCTCGAGCCTGCAGAACCAGGCGAGTTCTCCTATGCCGAGCGCTATGCCGTAGCGGCCTTTACCGCCGCGATTTATCAGACCGGCGAGGCTGCGGACTTCTATTTCGATCTACTCAGTGACGAAGCCGATGAAGACCTCGTCGCTGCCGTGCGTACCGCTAGCCAGCGCGGCGTGTCCACCGGCCCCTATTATCAGGGCGACTTCCTTATCTTCGGCGATACCGCTGCGGAAGCCGCGCTGGGCGCGCGCCTAGCTGCAGCCTTCGATTGGGCGCACCTTCTGGCTTTCCACCCCAAGGATGCCTCCCCGCAGGCGATCGGACACCTCGATGCCGCAGGATGGTCTGCTACGGATATCGTCAGCCTGTCCCAGCTGGTGGCATTTTTGGCCTTCCAGCTGCGCGTGGTCCACGGCCTGCGCGTGCTTTCTGGTGAGGATCCCGCATCCCACCCTGCAGCCGAGCGCGCCGCCGGCGTGGCCGATCCGGGTTGGGAGGTAACCGCGACTACATTGCAGCCCAATACCGTGCTGCCGGACCACTTTGTCAATCACTCCCTGGGCTGGAAGCCCTGGGTAGAGGCGCTGGCGAAGGAGGATTTCACCGCGGTGCATACCGATGCCCTCATCAAGCCAGAGCGTATCGATTCCGAGTACTTCCGCTTGCTCGCCCGCGACCCTGCGGCCTTGAAGGCGCGCACGCTGACTGACCTGGACATTTTCTATAACACCGAAGGTGGGCTCTCCCGTGCGGACCGCGAGCTCGCCGCTACTGTGGCATCGCGCTACAACGGCTGCGAGTACTGTGCCTCCGTGCACCAGGCGCGGTGCGTCCAGGAAGGCGGCGACCGTGAAATTGTAGACCGCCTCTTGGACGAGGGCATCGACGCCGACCTTGGCTCAAAGGAATGGGATCTTATCCGTCGCGCCGCCGTGGCGCTGACGGAAACCCCCTTCGCCTTTGATGCGGCACTATGCGCGGACCTGCGTGCGGCCGGATTCGATGAACAATCCATCTTGGATCTCATCTACGCTTCCTCCTTCTTCAACTGGGCTAATCGCTTGATGCTCACCTTGGGCCAGCCGGACGTGCCTAAGCGCTTCCGTTAATCGGCTACCGCCGGCGACTGGTGCGGTGCGGCGCTGAAAGCAAAGGATCCCTATGATGGGGCGGCATGACTGATACAAAGAACGCCACCGCACCAGCACACTCGGAAAGCGAAATCCCGCAGAAGGTCGCCGTCGTCACCGGCGCTACCGGCGGCATGGGCCGCGAAATCATCGCTGACCTGGCCGGTGATTACCACGTGTACGCACTGGGGCGGAGCGCGGCAGATCTGCCCGAAGCGGACTCCATTACTCCGGTGGCCATCGACCTCGTCGCCGGCCTCGATGAAGGCATGAAGCTGCCGGAGCTAGACCGCGTGGACGTGCTCGTCCACGCTGCAGCACGGGCTACCAAGTATTCCGTGGAGGAGGCCACGCCGGAAAATTGGCGCGCGCACATGGACCTCAACGTGCACGCCCCTGCTGAGCTGACCCGCGCCTTGCTGCCGCAGCTGCGCAAAGCGGAAGGCACCGTGGTCTTTATTAACTCTGGCGCTGGACGCCACAGCTACGGCGATAACGTCATCTACGCGGCGACCAAGCACGCGTTGTATGCACTCGCCGATGGACTGCGCATCTCTGAGCCGGGGATCCGCGTATCCACCGTGGCTCCGGGGCCTACCGATACCCCGATGCTTAAGGGGCTACAGGATTATGATCCCTCCCAGGTTATTGCCCCGGCTGAGGTGGCTCGTGCCATTCGTACCGTGGTAGAGGCAGGCCCCACCACCCAGCTGACGGAAATCCAGGTCAGGCCGCGAATCGAGTTACATCTGCGCAAGTAGGAACGCAAGTGGTGGTAATGAACATCACACATTAATGGGGTTGGTTTTCAGGGGTGTCCATTACACTCGGGGCTGTGAATTCCCAAAGCCGAAAGCGGCCCGCCTATCTCCGTATCTCGGATGCCCTACGCGACAAGATCGAACGCAATGAATTAGAACCCGGTCAGCGTTTTCCTACCGAACGCGAATTGGTCCGGGAATTCCATGTTGCGCGCATGACCGTGCGCCATGCTTTAGACATTTTGGAAGTAGAAGGGCTCATTGACCGCCGCCGCGGGCGCAGTGGCGGCACCTATGTGCGCACGGTTCCCCCTACACTGAGCCTGACCAATAAGGACAATATTGTCACCCAGCTGCGCGAGCGCGGGCACGAGACCGCTGTACGAGTGGTCTCCGTTAACAAAGGCCACGTGCCCAAGCACGTGGCAGCGGTTCTGGGTGTTAGTGAGTCCACCTTCGCCTGGGATATTAAGCGCCTTTATACAGTCGATGGCAAGCCCGTCATCCTTTCTCGCTACACCATCCCGGTAGATATGGCTCCCGATCTCAATCAGCACGATCTGCGCGAGCCCATTATGGAAATCCTGGGTGGCTATAACCTCAAGCCCGTCTTTAAGCGCGAGAGCATGAGTGCCGCTACCGCTCGCACCGAAGAACAGAAACTCCTGCACGTGAGCCGGTCGCACCCGCTGCTGCGGTTTGTGCGGCTGCTGAAGAATAAGTCGGGCGCGGTCTTTGCCTATATTGAAGAGTCGCTGCGCTCTGATATCGCCAACGTAGAAGTGGTCTTGGGCGAGGATCCCGCACCGCGACCCCTACCTGAGAAGGGAAGCGGCGCTGGGAAGCCGGCCTAGCTAGCGTCTACTTGCCGGTTGCGCAGTGCCCGGGCTACGCGGTCACGCTGCTCGGTAATCGTACGGCGCAGACCACCCGGCAGCTCCTTCTTCAAGAAGGCATCGGCGCGGTCCAGGCCTTTCTGCGTGATATCCCAGGAAGGGAAGAGACCCGTCACGGTGGTTAGCGCCACCTCTGAAGACTGGGAAGACCACACCTTTTCCGCGATGTCGAAGAACTCTGCGGTGGGCAGGAATTCATCGCTATGCGGGTAGAGCAGGCCTTCCAGCTTGGAAGTGAGCTCGCGGTTGGTGAGATTTCCCGTCACGATTTCTTCCCATACCGCGCGCTTGTTCTCGGCGGTTGCCACGGCTGCGCGGGCACGCAGGGAAGAGTAGTAGCCGGTGGCGGAATTATCGCGCTCGAGTTGCGCATCCGTGGCAGCAGCGACGTCCTCTACTGCGCCATCGGCGGCGAGTGCCGCCAGTGCGGACCAGCGCAGCCCCGCATCCTCGGAGGACTCGAGCACGCCCCGCAGGTACTCGCGCGCGCTATCATGCAGGCGAATCTTCGCCAGCGCTTGGGTGCAGATGATGGAGCGCTGGGCATCAGGGCTGTGGGCGCCGTCGAGGAGGGCGTCGGCAAGCAGGGTGCTCTGAGCGGCCCACTGTGGATCGGCATAGTTCTTCAGCGCGCTAGAGGCCTGCAGGACAATGCGCTCGAGGACTGCAAGCTCGGTTTCGGCCTGCATGCCGCGGGCTACCAGCTGGATGAAATCGCGGGCGCGCATAGTGCCGGCGCGGGTCATCTCCCAGGCGGTAGACCAGCACAGGGTGCGGGCCATGGGATCGGCAAACTTATCAATATTATCCAGCAGGAACTGCAGGGAACCCGCGTCCAGCTCGATGAGGCAATAAGTCAGGTCATCGTCATTGGGCAGCAAGAAATCGATATCGGCTAATGGGCGGCCAATGAGCTCAGGAATCTCGGTGGAGGCGCCATCAATATCCATCTCGATGCGATCGGTGCGCACCACCTGGCCTTCCTGCAAGTTGTAAAGGCCTACCGCTACGCGGTGGGTGCGCAAAGTATCGCCGCTCTGGGTGAGATAGGCATGAGTGATGTTGCCGGATTCATCCGCATTGAGTGCCACGCTAAGCGTATTGATGCCCGAGGTCTTGAGCCACTGCTGCGCCCAGAAGGAAAGGTCGCGGCCGGAGGCCTCTTCTAGGTGGCGCAACAGATCATCAAAGGTGGCATTGCCCCACGCATGGGCGGCAAAGTGGCGGCGCATGCCGGCCAGGAAGTTGTCGCGGCCGACATAAGCCTGCAGCTGCTTGAGCACCGAAGCGCCCTTGGCATAGGTGATGCCATCGAAGTTTTGCTCCACCGTTTCGATATCGCTGGCATCGCTGGAAATCGGGTGGGTGGTCGGCAGCTGATCCTGCTGATAGGCCCAGGATTTTTCCACATTGGCAAAGGTCACCCACGCGGTATCATATTCGGTTTCCTCCGCCTGGGAGATGGCGGCGGACCAAGTGGCGAAGGACTCGTTGAGCCACAGATCGTCCCACCACTGCATGGTGACCAAGTCACCGAACCACATATGCGCCAGTTCGTGGAGGATGGTGTCTGCGCGGCGCTCGTACTTATAGTGCGTGGCCTGTGAGGTAAAGACGTACTCATCGCGGATGGTGACGCAGCCGGCATTTTCCATCGCGCCGGCATTGAACTCCGGCACGAAAATCTGGTCGTATTTGCCAAAGGGGTAGGGGAAACCAAAATTGCGATGGTAGAAATCAAAGCCCTGCTTAGTCTCAGTAAATAGGCGCTCGGCATCCAGCGCGTGGGCGAGCGAAGAGCGGCAGTAAATGCCAAGTGGCACCTCGAGCTGCTGGGCCGGCTTGCCTTCTGGGTGTGCAGTCAGTTCGCCGCGCCAGGTATCGGTGACCTCGTGGTATGGGCCGGCGCACAGGGCCACCAGGTAGGTAGATAGTGGATAGTCAATAGCCGTGCTGGCTACATCGCCTTCCCAGCGCATCGGGCCATTGCTGATGATGGTCCACTCTTCGGGCGCCTTGAAATGCAGCGCGTAGGTGGCCTTCATATCGGGCTGATCAAAGCAGGCAAAGACTCGCTTGGCATCGGCGGTTTCAAACTGGGTATAGAGATAGACCTTGTCATCGGCGGGATCGACAAAACGGTGCAGGCCCTCGCCGGTGCGGGAATACGGGATCTTGGCGGTGACTTCCAGCGTGTAGTCGGCCACTTGGAGGCCGGAGAGCGGAATGCCGTAGGTGGGATTATAGGAATTCGTGGGCAGCGGGTTTCCGTTGAGGCGCACCTCGTGCACTTCCTCGGCGCGTAGATCGATAAAAGTCGAGCCGATCTCTCGCGAGGTAAAGCTCACCTTCGTGGTGGACAGGAAGTGGGTATCCGAATACTTGAGGTCTAAAGTGACATCATAGTGGTGCACCTCGATCATTCGGGAGCGCTGATCCGCTTCCTCGCGAGTCAGGTTTATAGAGGCCATGGCCTATATTCTCCTTCTAAGCCGAAAATAGTTCTGCATCCACAGTAGTCGCGCACCTAGGCTGGTGGGGCAAACTTTTTCAATCCAAGGAGTATTCATGGCTGACGCAGTAAAGTTCTGGTTCGACGTATCCTGTCCCTTCGCTTGGGCCACTTCGCGCTGGATTAAGGAAGTGGAAAAGGTACGCGACATTGAGGTGGAGTTCGAGCCAATGTCCCTGTCCGTGCTCAATGACGGACGCGATTTAGACTCCACCTACATGGACATGATGAAGGCTAACTGGGGCCCGGCCCGCGTGTTTGCCAAGGTCAAGGCCGAGCGCCCTGAGAAGGTAGACGAGCTCTACACCGCAATGGGCACCCTGGTTCACGCCAAGGGCAATGGCGGGCGCACCGGCTTTGGCGCCTATGACGACATCATCGCCCAGGCCCTAGCGGAGGTGGACCTGCCGGCCGAGTTCGCCGAGGTAGCCAATACCGAAGAGTACGACGAAAAGCTGCGCGAATACCACCACAACGGCATTTCTTCCGTAGGCGATGAGGTGGGCACCCCGGTTATCAAGCTGGGTGATACCGCGTTTTTCGGCCCAGTCATTACCCGTGTGCCTACCGGGGAAGAAGCAGGCGAGCTTTTCGACGCCTCCTTGCGCCTTGCCCAGTACCCCTACTTCTTCGAACTCAAGCGCTCTCGCACCGAGATGCCGCAGGTGGAGGAGAACTAAGTGTCTTTCTTTTGTCGGCGCAGCTGAATCGCGGCGCCGACGCACAGTGCGATGGTCAGCGGGGTCAAGATGAATGCCGGCAGACCTGCGATATTGATAGAGGGAAGTTCCATGCCGGCCTGGAAGTCGTCCCACGCAACAAGTACCCAGGAAGCCCACGAGGCACCGGCGAGAAGCGCGATAATGCCGGCCGCAATTGCGCCCCCGTTGGCGCGCGGATTCCCGCGCACCTTCTGCGCAATCCACCACACTCCCAGGCCTAGGTGAGCCAAAGTGGCAAGAATGCTCGCGATAAGCGGGAGGAGGAAGCCTCCGGCGCCGGAAACCTGAACGCCAAGCAGGATGATGCAGGCGAGAAGACTCCCGCCGTAGAGCGCGAGGACTGGTTTGGTCATAGGCATGGCTTTCCTCCTTCATAGCGATGGTGACCGTCCGAGAGCTTATCAGGAAAATGTAATGCGAAACAGGGTGGGCGCTAAGCCTCCTCAAGGCGTGCCGGGCCGGTAGGATATGGGCCATGCGCGTATATCTAGGAGCAGACCACGCAGGTTTCGAAACCAAGAACCTGATCGTTGAACACCTCACCAAGCAGGGCCACGAAGTCATTGACTGCGGCGCCCATACCTACGATGCCGAGGATGATTACCCGGCCTTTTGTATCGAAGCGGCACAACGCACCGTCAATGACCCAGGTTCCCTGGGCATCGTGCTTGGCGGCTCCGGCAACGGCGAGCAGATTGCCGCGAATAAGGTCAAGGGTGCCCGCTGTGCACTGGCGTGGTCCGCAGAGACCGCACGCCTTGCCCGCGAACACAACAATGCCCAGCTCATCGGCATCGGTGGCCGCATGCACACCGAGGAGCAGGCACTGGAAATCGTCGACGCCTTCTTGGATCAAGAATGGT
The DNA here is from genome assembly GCF_030229435.2 of Corynebacterium sp. MSK122. NCBI lineage: Bacteria > Bacillati > Actinomycetota > Actinomycetes > Mycobacteriales > Corynebacteriaceae > Corynebacterium > Corynebacterium sp. MSK122. Next base: position 85,557 of record NZ_JASPHV020000003.1, read on the forward strand.
CCCGCGCGGAGCGCCACCAGCGTCGCATTGACATCTTGGCGGAATACGAGCGCACCGGCATCGCCCCGGAGCTGCCGGAGGCCTAAGCCACGCAGAATAAACGCCGCGGACCAAAGCTGGTTCCGCGGCGCTTTTGTGTACGCACCGGCAGGCTCGGCCGAGGCGCTAAGGCTTAGGCATCATTCATGTCATTCGGGTGCGGGCCGCCGCGCCCGTCTTCGCCCTCATCCAGGGCGGTGATGGCAGCCATCTCGTCCTCGGTGAGCTCAAAGCCGAAGACGTCGAAGTTCTCCGCGATGCGCGAGGGGGTAGCTGACTTGGGGAAGAGGATCACGCCGTTTTGCAAGTGCCAGCGGATGACGACCTGCGCCGGGCTGACATCGTGCGCCGCAGCGGCGTCGGTGACCTCGGGGGCCTCCAAGATATCGCTCTTTCCCTGGCCCAGCGGGCCCCACGCCTCGATAGTGACGGTGTGGGCGCGGAAAGCATCCAGCTCGCGCCAGCGCTGCAAATAAGGGTGAAGCTCAACCTGATTGACCGCCGGCTTGACGTCGGTCTTGAGCTCCAGCTGCTCCAAGTGTTCCAGCTCGAAGTTGGAGACGCCGATGGACTTTGCCTTGCCCTGCTTCTGCAGCTCGATGAGCTGCTGCCACGCCTCGACGTAGGTTCCCTTCGCCGGAGTAGGCCAGTGGATGAGGTAGAGATCCACATACTCTAGGCCGAGCTTGTCCAAAGACTCATCAAGTGCTGCGGCGGCATCGGTCTGGCGGTCATTCCACAGCTTGGTGGTGACAAAAAGTTCCTCGCGCGGGATGCCGGACTTGGCAATTGCCCGGCCCACGCCTTCCTCGTTGCCATAGATAGCGGCGGTATCGATATGTCGATAGCCCACGCGCAGGGCCTCGGCTACCAGCTCTTCGGTCTTATCCGGATCCATCTGGAATACGCCGAAGCCAAGCTGCGGGATGGTATTGCCATCATTAAGGGTGATGTTAGGTACGCTCATGCGCCCCAGACTACCTGCCTACTGCAGTGGGCCGAGCGTGATGAATTTATTCCACGTTTCCCACTCGTCCTGTAGGCGGGCACGCTCATGGGGTGGGGTAGCGGTGCCGTCGATAAGCGCGGCATCTATCATGCGCACGCCATTGTCAAAGAACAACGCGGCGTGCCCCGAAGCGCCGTGGCGCAGTACCGGAACCAGGTTCAACCCATCGAAGGACAGGCGCGCATTGGGCCGCACATCCAGCCCGGCAATGGCGGCGAGGGTGGGAGCCAAATCAATAGGGGAGACTAGCTCGTTATTTTCCCCGCTTTCCGCCACACCCGGCCACAGCACCGACATCGGAGCATTTCCACCTAGCAAGGAGCAGACAGCAATGACGCCTTCAACCTGGTCAAGTTCCTCCAGGCTGGGCTGTTCAAGTAGGCGGAAAACATCGTCACCGGCAGGGTGCGTGTCTTCACGCACCTCATAGCCCACTCCGGCAAAAACCTCACTGATGCGTGTGGTGGCTTGGCGCTGTGGGTACTGCCCAGTCAGGGTACCGCGGCGGGAATCCGCATAGGTTTCCGAAGGCACCCACGTGTTATTAAAACGAACGCCGCGCAGTGCGGTCTCCGGCGCATGGTCAAAGGTCGCAAGAGTGATATCCATGGGCTCAATTCTAGGCTTGCCGACGCCCCCTTCGGCCAACTTCGCTTAGTGATATTGGTGAGCGGGCACTCGCCGCGGCGATTCAACGATTTCGTCCCTATAAATCGCCTATTTCGTCGACGGTCGCGGTGGTTTAGATGGACGAAATCGTTGAAATTAGCTTTCTGATGGGAGCCGGTGCTAATCGAGCTCCAGGCCCTCAATGCCGTGCACCGTCACGGTCTCTGACAGCGGTGCGCGACCCGGATTCGTCTTGAAGACTGGGCTAGATTCGTCGGCCGTACCAAAGGTGATGGCGGCGACCAGCTTGTAGTCCTCGTCTACACCGAGGAATTCACGCGCGGTTGGTGCAATCAAAGAAATCATGCCTTGCGGGATGCCGTGATAGCCGTGTGCTTCCAAGGAAAGCAAAAAGTTTTCGGCGTAGGTTCCCTGGTCAAAGGCGGCACGGACGCGGTCGCCCATCGGTGGGATAAAAAGAAGTGCCGCATGCGGCGCGCCGAAGAACCGCAGGTTTTCGCGGACGAACTCCACGCGGCCTTCTTTATCCTCGCGCTTAATACCAAGCAGCCCGTACATTTTGGCGGCCAGTTCTTGGGAACGCTGGGGATGGATGCCCTCACCATAATCGGTGGTGAAGTCCGGGCTGAGGCCGTTGGTGTCGAATTCCTTAATCAGCGCAGCGCTGAGCTCCTTGAGCTTTTCTCCGCCCACCACGTGCACGTTCCACGGCTGGGTATTGGAGTTGGACGGTGCGGATTGAGCGTCCTTCAAGACCTGCTTGATGTCTTCTACCGGCATGGGCTCCGGAAGGAATGCGCGGGGAGAGTGGCGATTGCGGATAAATTCGGAATACTTATTGGTTGAAGTCATGCGCGCCACTGTACACATTGCCGCATGCGTCCGCCTTAAACCAAGTGTGGCCAGCGCAGATGAGTCGGGCCGGGGAAGTAAAACGAAAAATCGCCCACCTGAAAGATGGGCGAGACGTGGAGGGAATGACGGGAATCGAACCCGCGTCTTCAGCTTGGAAGGCTGAGGTATTAGCCACTATACGACATTCCCACAGCGCGCTATTGAAACGCTGCGCCATACTTTAGCGCACGTCGGGGCAAAAATGAAAATAGGGAACTAGGCTGGCGCCTGAGCCGTTGTTATAAGCAGAACGGCCCTACCAATAGAAGGCGATGATCATAGTGGAAATTTTGCTCCTTGTGCTGGCAGTGGGCGGAGGCGCGTGGTTTATGTCCTCGCGCAACTCTCAAAAGCGCCGCGAGGAACGAGAAGCGCAGCAATTGGCCGATGCGCAAGCCGATGCTCGCCGGTGGATTGAACGCCTGGGTGGACAGGTAATGCAGATTTCTGGCACCGATTCTGCCTCCCAGCAGGCAATGGCCGATGCATCCGAGCGCTTTACTGCGGCTAACTCGGCAATTTCGCGCGCCACTACTGCAAAGCAGGCGAACCTCGCGCGTGAGTCCGCTCTGGAAGGCATGCACTATGTGAATGCCGCGCGCGAGATTATGGGCATGAACCCAGGCCCAGAGCTGCCACCGCTCGAGGGGCAGCGCGCCGCCGGCAAGGTAACGGAAAAGCGCACCGTGGAAGCGAATGGTCAGCAGATCACTGCTTCGCCGTACGCCTCCGCGGATACCCCGAACTACTACCCAGGCGGAACCGTCGCAGGGCGCCCAGTTCCGGCAGGGTGGTACTCGCGTCCGTGGTGGGCTGATGCATTGCAGACCGGCGTGTGGATGGTTGGCTACTCCATGATGTTTAATGCCCTGTTCTCCGGTATGTCTGGCGTTGGTTATTCTGCGGCCGCTGCCGAAAGCGGCGACTGGGGTGGCGGTGATGGCATGGGCGATGCTGGCGACATGGGTGGTGACGTTGGCGATGCTGGCGACACCGGTGACATGGGCGATGGCGATGACGGTGGTGGCCTGTTTGATGGCCTTGGCGATGGCGATGGCGGTGGATTCTTTGACGGAATGTTTGATTTCGATTTCTAGCCGCTAGGCTGTCAAAATCGTCTTCTGTGCTGCGAGGATTCCATTAAGTGGGGGTCCGTTTAGGAGATTTAAAACGGACACGGTACACTGTCTCAGGTATGCAACGCAGCCAAGGTAACTTGGTGGCCTACATACGGGGCGTGGCGCAGTTTGGTAGCGCACCTGCTTTGGGAGCAGGGGGTCGCAGGTTCAAATCCTGTCGCCCCGACGTATGGGGGTCTGGAAATGCCCTAATAAGGATTTCCGGACCCCCTTTAAGTTTATGTACGTAAAACAATGAAGCCAGGGAGATTCACTCGTGAAGACCACCGTAGACAAGCTGAGCGATACCCGCGTTAAGCTCACCGTCAACGTTCCGTTTGCGGAGCTGGACCAGGAAATCGATCAAGCTTACGCGGCAATCGCGCAGCAGGTTTCTATTCCAGGTTTCCGTAAGGGCAAGGCACCGCGCCAGCTTATTGACGCTCGCTTCGGCCGCGGCCCCATCCTGGAGCAGGTTGTCAATGACATGCTGCCTTCCCGTTACGAGCAGGCAGTCAAGGAAAACGATCTGAAGGTCATCGGCCAGCCGGACGTTGATATTTCCAAGATTGAGGACAAGGACTTCGTGGAGTTCACCGCAGAGGTTGATATCCGCCCTGAGTTCGAGATTCCGGACTTCTCCAAGATCTCCGTTACCGTCCCAGCCCTAAAGGCTGACGAAGAGGACGTCGACAAGGCTCTGGAGGAGCTGGCAGAGCGCTTCGGTGAGCTCAAGGACACCAAGCGCAAAATGAAGACCGGCGACTACGCCATCATCGACATTACCGCTGAAATTGACGGCGAGAAGATCGAAGACGCTTCCACCGAGGGTCTGTCTTACCGTATCGGCGATGATGACCTCATCAAGGGTCTGGACACTGCACTGCGCGGCATGAAGACCGGTGAGGATAACGAGTTCACCTCTACCATCCAGTCCGGTGAGCACAAGGACGAAGAGGCCACCATCAAGGTCCATGTCCAGCAGTCCAAGGAGCGCAAGCTGCCGGCTATGGACGATGAGTTTGCTCAGATGGCTTCCGAGTTCGACACCATGGACGAGCTGCGTGAATCCACCAAGACCCAGGTGGAGGAGACCAAGAAGGCTGAACAGGCTGCACAGATCCGCGATGAGGTTCTGAAGTCCGCACTGTCCGAGGTTGAATTCGAACTGCCGCAGTCCGTAGTGGACGAGCAGGCTCACTCCCAGCTGCACCAGATCCTGGGCCAGCTGGCTCACGATGAGAAGGCACTGGCTCAGCTGCTTGAGGCACAGGGCACCTCCCGCGAGGAGTTTGATAAGCAGACTCGCGAGCAAGCAGAAGAGTCCGTCCGCACCCAGCTGTTCCTTGACGCCGTAGCCGAGAAGGAAGAGCCGGAAGTTTCCCAGCAGGAGCTGACCGACCACATCCTGTTCACCGCTCAGTCCTACGGCATGGACCCGAACCAGTTCATCCAGCAGCTGCAGTCCAACGGCCAGATCGCAAACCTCTTCTCTGACGTGCGCCGTGGCAAGGCACTCGCTGCCGCTATCTGCCGCACCACCGTCAAGGATGAAGAGGGCAACGACGTAGACGTTGACCAGTACTTCGGTGAAATCGAAGAGGAAGAAAACGACGCAACTGACGCGGAGTAATCCTTCCTTTTAAAAGCCCAGCCCCATAGCCACACAGTGGTTAATGGGCTGGGCTTTTGCCATGCGTGGCGGGAAAGAAATGACCAAGAATGTGGGCCAAACGCTGATAGCGAACAGTGCCCACAAGAGCCGTCACATTAAGTAGTGTGGTGGCATTAGAGATTAACCGTCCTCAAGGAGACTATTCGAATGTCTAAGAAATCTGACCAGCTTCAGATGAACAACCCCTCGGGTTCCGGCCTGAGCTTGGGAGATAGCGTTTATGAGCGCCTCTTGCATGAGCGCATTATCTTTTTGGGCACCCAGGTAGACGACGAGATTGCCAATAAGCTGTGCGCACAGATTTTGCTGCTGTCCGCAGAGGATCCCACGCGCGATATCTCGCTCTACATCAACTCCCCGGGTGGCTCCGTCACGGCCGGCATGGCCATCTATGACACCATGAAGTACTCACCGTGCGATATCGCCACCTACGGTATGGGCCTGGCCGCTTCCATGGGCCAGTTCCTGCTTTCCGGCGGCACCAAGGGCAAGCGCTTCGCGCTGCCGCACGCACGCATCATGATGCACCAACCTTCTGCCGGTGTTGGCGGTACCGCTGCGGATATCGCCATCCAGGCTGAGCAATTTGCTCAGACCAAGCGCGAGATGGCCGAGCTCATTGCCGAGCACACCGGCCAGACCTTCGAGCAGATCACCAAGGACTCCGACCGTGACCGTTGGATGACCGCACAGCAGGCCAAGGACTACGGCATTGTTGACCACGTCATTGAGTCCGTCAACGGCCCGCTGAGCAACTAGGGAATAAGGAGAAAATCACTATGAATCAGTCCCAGATGCCAAGTTCCCGCTACGTTCTGCCGTCCTTCATTGAGCAGTCCGCACAGGGCACTAAGGAAACCAATCCATATTCCAAGCTTTTTGAAGAGCGCATTATCTTCTTGGGCACCCAGGTGGATGACACTTCCGCAAATGACATTATGGCCCAGCTGCTGGTTCTGGAGAGCCAGGACCCAGACCGCGATATCACCATGTACATCAACTCGCCCGGTGGTTCCTTCACCGCGTTGATGGCTATCTATGACACCATGCGCTACGTTCGTCCCGATGTGCAGACCGTGTGCCTGGGTCAGGCCGCTTCCGCCGCCGCTGTGCTCTTGGCTGCGGGTGCGCCGGGTAAGCGTGCCGCGCTACCTAACTCCCGTGTGCTCATTCACCAGCCGGCAACTCAGGGTACTCAGGGTCAGGTTTCTGATCTGGAGATTCAGGCGGCCGAGATTGAGCGCATGCGCAAGCTGATGGAAACCACCCTATCTGAGCACACCGGTCGTACCGCTGAGCAGATCCGCATTGATACGGATCGCGATAAGATTCTGACCGCTCAGGAAGCCGTTGAATATGGCATCATCGATACGGTCTTTGATTACCGCAAGCTCAACGCTTAATTTGGAATAACTCATTCCAAGTAGCCCCTGCTGCTCAACCGAATTCCGGTTGTGAGGCAGGGGCTTTCAGCATTGTAGGGCAGGAAAGGGGCAATGCCCGGTAATTCTTGCTGCACCCGAATGGGGTAATTCTCTCTGCGTAATATCTGCAGGTCGTTAGGTTTATTTCTATCGTGCGACACTAAACTTATAATGACCGATTTGTGATTTAGACCTCCAAGTGGTCAGATATTTTTATGGAGAAACACACATCTGACGCGGCGGCCCAGGCTGCTACACCCACGCCGCAGAGCGGCGAACGTACATTCTTTGGTCACCCTTGGGGTTTGGCAAACCTCTTCGGTGTGGAAATGTGGGAGCGCTTTAGCTTCTATGGCATGCAAGCTCTTGTCTTGCTTTACATGTATTACTCCACTACCGATGGTGGTCTCGGCCTCGACCGAGCGGACGCGACGTCTATTGTGGGAGCCTACGGTGGCTTGGTCTACATGGCCTGCTTATTGGCTTCTCTTGTTGCTGACCGTGTCTTGGGCGCAGAGCGCACTTTGTTTTATTCGGCCGTTCTGGTCATGGCCGGTCACCTCGCCTTGGCATTTATCCCCGCGGTAACTGGTTTGGCCATTGGTCTTGTCCTCATTGCAGTTGGTTCCGGTGGCGTTAAGACGACTGCACAGGTTGTGCTTGGCTCCATGTACTCCCGCGATGACCCGCGCCGCGATGGTGGCTTCTCCATCTTCTATATGGGCGTTAATATTGGCGCGCTTGTTGGTCCGCTGCTCACCACCGCGCTGTGGGGCTGGAAGGGCTTCCACTGGGGCTTTGGCATCGCGGCAATTGGTATGGCGCTTGGCCTGATTCAGTATTCCCTCATGCGCAAGACCACCATTAAGGATGCGGGGCATGAGGTTCCAAACCCGGCTAGCTCGAAGCAATTGCTCATGGGTGTGGTGGTAGTTGCAGCCATCATCGTGGTTATGGTGGTGGCATTGGCTACCGGCGCTATTCAGGTTGATTGGCTGTCCAATATCGTTACCGCGGTTGCTCTGGTTGCAGCAATCTATCTGTGGGCACAGATGTATACCTCGGAGTTAGTGACCCGGGAGGAAAAGAACCGCCTGTTGGGCTTTATTCCGATGTTTATTTCCGGTGTTTTGTTCTTCGGTATCTTCCAGCAGCAGTTCACCGTAATGACGATTTATTCGGATGTGCGCCTGGACCGCCACATGTTTGGCTGGGAAATCCCTCCATCACTCGTCCAGTCCATTAATCCAATCTTTATTGTTGTTTTCTCTGCGGTCTTCGCAACGATGTGGACGAAGCTAGGGGATAGGCAGTGGTCCACCCCAGTAAAGTTCGGCGTAGCCAATATCGTCATCGGCATCTCCTTGTTCTTCTTCCTTCCTTTCTCGGGTGCGGAAGCGAACTCCACCCCGATGTTTGTCATCGTTTTCATCCTCTTCCTTTTCACCATGGCGGAGCTCCTTCTTTCGCCGGTGGGCAATGCGCTTGCCACCAAGGTGGCGCCGGTGGCATTCCCGTCCCGCATGATGGCGGTGTGGATGATGGCGGTGGCTATGGGTACCTCGCTGGCCGGCTCCTTGGCTAGCTTCTATAACCCGGATGATGCAGGCGCGGAGAATACCTTCTTCATCTCCCTTGGTGTTGTATCCATCGTGTTGGGTGCCATCCTGCTTGTTCTAAGCCGCTGGGTGGTAAAGAAGTTCTCTACTTTCCGCTAGGTGCTGTAAAGCACCCTTAAATGGGAGGTATGTCGGCGTGATGTTGGCATACCTCCCTAAGTGGTTTTTATCACTCGGGTTAAGCGGGGGAGGTGGGGGCATTTAATTGGCATTAGCTGGGGAAATTTTATCCCTTTGGAATCCTCTTGGGCTCGATTCTGGGCCCCAGCAGGTTAACAAAAGGTTAACCAAAGGAAATATTAAAGAAAAGCAATTGTCTGCGAATAGGTGCAGGAGTAATCTGCATTTCGTCCGCGACGTGTGAAGGCGCCGCAGATGCGTACCGTGTTCATCTTTTCTTTCCAAGGGGCCAACGCTGTGACAGCGACTCTGATTATCCTCGGCATTGTGGTGGTGACCGCCCTTGCCTTTGACTTCACGAACGGGTTTCATGACACTGCCAACGCGATGGCTACGTCCATTGCCACTGGTGCTTTGAAGCCTTTTACTGCGGTAGCCATCTCCGCAGTGCTTAACCTTGTGGGTGCCTTCCTTTCGGTCAATGTTGCTGCGACCGTCGCAAAAGGCATTGTTAACCTTGATTCCTACGACCTGTCTGGCGCCGCCGCTGATACCGACGGTCAGGCACTGTTGATGGTCGTCTTCACTGGCCTTATCGGCGGCATCATCTGGAACCTGTTCACCTGGTTGCTGGGTATGCCGTCCAGTTCCTCCCACGCCTTGTTCGGTGGCCTTATTGGTGCCGCCTTCGCTGCGATGGGCTCGGCTGGCGTGGAGTGGTCCTCCATTGCCGGAAAGATCATTATCCCGGCCGTTGCCTCGCCTATCATCGCGGCGCTGGTTTCGGCGTGTGCCACGTTCCTTATCTACTGGGTAACCAACACTATCCCGAATAAGGCTAAGAACGAGCACTTCCGCCACGGTCAGATCGTCACTGCGTGCCTGGTGTCCCTGGCGCACGGCGCTGGCGATGCACAGAAGACCATGGGCGTTATCTTCCTGGCACTGGTTGCCTCTGGGCATGCGGTTGCAGACGCCCGCATTCCAACCTGGGTTATCGTTTCTTGTGCTGTGGCTATCGCTCTCGGCACTCTGTCTGGCGGCTGGCGCGTTATCCGCACCCTTGGCAAGGGTCTGGTGGAGATCGAGTCTCCACAGGGAATGGCCGCTGAAGCTACTTCCGCAGCCATCATCCTCACCTCTGCTACCGGTGGTATGGCACTGTCCACCACCCACGTGTCCACCGGTTCTATTCTGGGTACCGGCCTGGGGCGCCGCGGTGCTGAGGTTCGCTGGGGCGTTGCCATGCGCATGGTGTCCGCATGGCTCATCACCTTGCCGTGCGCTGCGTTCGTGGGCTTTGCTACCTGGTGGTTGGCACACGGCGTCTCCTCCTTTACCAACGTCGCAACCGGTGCCATCGTGGACTTCGTCTTGCTGCTGGCAATGGCCGCGCTCATTGTCATCCGTTCCCGTATGAACCCGGTGGATGCTTCCAACGTCAACAACGACTGGGATCCAAACTCCGAGTCCGTGGATTCTTCCATGGGTGCGGGCTCTGACCGCAAGGAGCCAGTTGCTGCCGGCGCCGCACCAGTGTCCGCTACCAATGCGGAGGATGCCTCCGCGCCGTCTACTGTTCAAGAGGAGCGCTAAACCATGACTGCTGCAGAAATCTTCCAGTCCCTCATTCACGTTGCAGGCTTGGCGTTGGTCTTCGGCGCTGGCATTCCGCTACTTTTCTCCTTGGGCATGCGGTGTATGACCGGTGACCCCATTCGCGACGACAACGGCGTCGTTGTTGGCGATACCCCTGCAAGCCCTCAGATGAAGGTGCTTGGCTGGACTGTCTATGCGGTGCTGGCCGTAGTTATCCTGGTGGCCATCATGTGGATTGCCCGCGATACGCTGGACCACTACTTTGGCTTCACGCCGTTTGGTGACCTCTAAGTCATTGTCCTTCCTTGGGGACAAACCTCTAATGTGGCGTGCGACACACTTTCTTTAAGTTAACAAAAGGTTAACTTAAAGCGACCAAAGGGTTGCCTAACGAGGGCGTGTCGCGTATATTTTTCTGTATCAAACAGAGAGAAAGCCACATGGAGGTGTGAGAAATGAACATGATGCGTTCTTTGATGGACGGCATCGCTGATGCGTTCAAGAGCTCCACCACTGGTACCGGCCTGGACACCATTTCGGAAGCTCCGGTTCGTGCTTTGGTGGCAGAAACCCTGCTTGACGCTGATAAGACTCCTGCTACGACCAAAGACGTTGCAGAAGCACTAGAAACCGTTACCGGTCATGCACCGGATGAACTTGAGATGCTCGATGCAGAACTTTTCCTGCTCGACTTCGACTGGCTGCAGTAGGCAGCAAATGAATGAAATCCCACGAGGCCCCTCGCCGCACACTGTGTAGTGAGGGGCCTCGTGCTTTGTGCACATGGGGGGCGTCGGCAAGCGCGGCTAATCGCGCGGCGGCAGTATGGCCTCGGGAGTCTCGGGCAAGAGCTGGCCGCCATCTATGACGAGGGTTTGGCCGGTGATGTAGCCTGCCTCTTCCGAAGCCAGGAAGGCTGCCGCAGTGCCAATATCTCGCGGGGTGCCTAGGCGGTGCAGCGGTACTGACCGCGTCATTTGATCGAGGTACTCTTGGCCTTGGGCCTCGAGGCCCTCGGTGAGGATATTGCCTGGGAGGACGCCGTTAATGGTGATGCCATCGCGGGCCACTTCCAGCGCGGCTGAACGCATAAACCCCTGCTGGGCGGCCTTGGAGGCGCCGTAGTGGGCCCAACCCGGAAAGCCCGTGTGTGAGCCGGTGATAGATGTGGTGATGACGATGCGCCCATAGCGGCGTTGCTTGAGGTAGGGGAGTGCCTCTTGGACCACCTTGAAGGTGCCGTGGGTGTTGATGGCAAACATCGCCTCCCACTTTTCATCGGTCATCTCTGCCAGCGGACAGTTGGGAAAGACCCCGGCATTGGAGCACACAATGTCGAAGCCGCCGTGCTCGGCAGTGACCTGGTGATACAGGTCCTTAACCGAAACGCGGTCGGTGACGTCCACGCGAATGGCGCTGGCACCCAACTCCTTAGCGGTAGTGGTGGCGTGGTCGAGGTCGATATCGGCGATGACAACGGTGGCGCCGGCCTCCCGCAGCGAGGCGACGATGCCGCGGCCAATGCCGGAGGCGCCGCCGGTGACAATGGCTACTCGTCCTGTGAGATCGAACATGATGCTCCTGTTCCTAAAAGGGGTGGGATGAGGGTGATTTCACCTTCTAGTTTAGGCCGCAGGAGCAGGAAAGGCCTGGGAAATTCGCCACGCGGGAGGGAATGAATGAAGGGCCTGTCGGGTTGATTTACTAAGGTAGAAACAGATGAAGATTAAGCCGCTCGGAAGGGTAGAATCGTCCTTCCAACTGTGGATAGCGGTACGAAAAGCGAGTGTGAAAGAACTTAATGGCACGTATGCAAGAAAGCGCTGACCTGCTCAAGTGTTCCTTTTGTGGCAAGAGTCAGAAGCAGGTGAAAAAGCTCATCGCCGGCGGCGGTGTCTACATCTGCGATGAGTGCATCGAGCTATGCAATGAGATCATCGAAGAGGAACTGGGCCAAGAGCAGGCGCAGGAATCCTCCGATGCGGAGGTGCGCCTGCCTCGGCCCTCGCAGATTTCCGCCTTCCTTGATAAGTACGTCATCGGCCAAGACAAGGCCAAGCGCGTGTTGTCTGTGGCAGTGTATAACCACTACAAGCGCATCAAGGCCGAAGAGTCGGCCGCATTGGAGGCCCGCCGCAGGAAGGCCGAGGGCGATGAGGTGGAGATTTCTAAGTCCAATATCTTGATGTTGGGCCCCACCGGTTCCGGTAAGACCTACCTAGCGCAGACCTTGGCCCGGCTTCTCGATGTCCCCTTTGCCATCGCCGATGCCACCAGCCTCACCGAGGCTGGCTACGTGGGCGAAGATGTGGAAAATATCCTCCTGAAGCTGCTGCAAGCCGCGGACTTTGACGTGGAGCGTGCCCAGCGCGGCATCATCTACGTCGATGAGGTGGACAAGATTTCCCGCAAGTCCGAAAATCCGTCCATTACCCGCGATGTCTCCGGTGAGGGCGTGCAGCAGGCGCTGCTGAAGATTCTAGAAGGCACCGTGGCGGCCATTCCGCCACAAGGCGGCCGCAAGCACCCGAATCAGGAGTTTATCCAGCTGGATACCTCCAATATCTTGTTCATTGTGGCCGGCGCCTTCGCGGGCCTGGATCAGGTCATTGCGGATCGCGTGGGCAAGAAAGGCGTGGGCTTTGGCGCCAACTTGGATACCAAGGACGAGCGCGAAAAGGTTGACCTTTTCTCCCAGGTGCGTCCCGAGGACCTAGTGAAGTTCGGCCTTATTCCAGAGTTCATCGGCCGCCTACCTGTCGTGGCCACGGTGGATAACCTGGACCGTGAATCCCTGGTGAAGGTGCTCACCGAGCCAAAGAACTCGCTGGTTAAGCAGTACAGCCGCCTCTTCGAGATGGATGACTGCGAATTGGAGATTGAGCCTGCGGCTTTGGATGCCATCGCGGAGCTCGCCTTGGAGCGCAAGACGGGTGCGCGTGGCCTGCGCGCCATCATGGAAGAGCTTTTAGTCCCGGTCATGTACGACCTACCGGACCGCGAAGACATTGCCACGGTGCATATCACCCCAGAGTGCGTGACCGAGGGCGCGGAGCCGCAGTTTAGCTATAAGGATGAGGCAAAAGAATCTGCCTAAGGGCTCTCCGCTTACATCCCTGCCACTGTCCGCAGGCAGGGTAGGGCGTGGGCCGGAAGGCCCGCGCTATTACTCCTCGCTGTAGATATCCTGCGGGGAGGCCTCGTCGCCTTCCTTGGTATCGAACGAGGACGAGGTGAGGTAGGACTCGTGGCCCGAGGCCGGAATATTGGCGGTCAAAAACGCCAGCACAGCATCAACGGTGAGCCTATGCATGCCGTCGATATTTTCTTGGGTATTGAAATTAACGCCCAGCATGTTTTCCACCATCACCTGGTTGGTTACGCGGTAGACCGTCAACGAGGAAATCAGGGTGAAAATGTCATTGGCGGAGATGCCGGGGCGGAAGGCGCCGGCATCTTGGCCCAAGAGCAGCAGGCGGTCGAGGTGGAGGGCTACCCCGGCGACGTCGGCAATAGCCTGCTGTGCCGGGTCCAGAATCTGCTGGTTAGTTTCCCACACCAGCATTCGGATGGCCTCCGGGTTGGCTACGCGCTCGCGAAAGAGCCAATCCACCAGTTTGCGCACGCCTTCGACCGGAACCGTGGTATCGATTTCCAGGGCATCCTCAGGCGGATTGAGGCGCTGCGCGGCGGTGCTCAGCGCTCGTAGGTAAAGGCCCTTCTTATCACCAAAGTGGTAATGGATCATGCGCTTGGACATGCCGGATTCTTGGGCGATGGATTCCAGCTTGGTTTCTGCAAAGCCAAAGCGAGAAAACTGCTTGATCGCAATGTCCACCACGGAGTCAATGCTGACGGACTCCGCGTGGGCCGCGAGAGCAGAATCTGCCTGGTCTGCAGCTTGCAGTGGGTCAGTATTCTCAGTGCTCATTGCGTAAGTCCTTAATCCTTGCGGCGCGGCGGTGGCGCGGGAAACGGTTGTCTCATAGTGCGGGAGTAGGAAATCCCTAGGCATTCTGGGTGTGCAGCGTGGGGGAGTGTCCCGCATTTCCTTTTCCTATCATGCCCGATTAATCACCCCGTGCGGGAGTATCTGGCCCATTGGGGGCGCTAATTTGGAGGTAAATGGGGGTAATTTAACGCAAGTGCTCTAGATTTTCCCTCCAAAAGAGGGGGCCAGATTCACAGCGCGGATGCTGGCAGTGGGGCTAAGCTCGGTGATGGATTACATTCCGTGGCGGTGCGAGCACACTGGCTCGCGTGTGCCGCCCATGTCGCAGCCATTATTGAGGAGGCTTTACACCATGACCCAGCCCGTCAAAATCACTGTCACCGGCGCCGCCGGCAACATCGCGTATTCGCTGCTGTGGCGCATCGCTGCCGGTGATGTGTACGGAAAAGACACCCCGGTAGACCTAGCGTTGCTGGAAATTCCTGCTGCGGTGGAAAAGGCCCAAGGTGTAGCCATGGAGCTCAATGACTCCGCCCTGCCGCTGGTTAACTCCATTACGGTTACTGATGATCTCAAGGAAGCCTTTGAAAACACCTCCGCTGCCTTCCTTGTCGGCGCTCGCCCACGCAGCAAGGGAATGGAGCGCGCCGACCTGCTGGAAGCCAATGGCGCCATCTTCACCAAGCAGGGCAAGGCCATCAATGACTACGCCGCGCGCGATGTCCGCGTGCTAGTTGTGGGCAACCCGGCTAATACCAATGCGCTCATCGCGGCGAATAATGCACCGGACTTGGATGATTCCCAGTTCACTGCCCTCATGCGCTTGGATCACAACCGCACCCTGAGCCAGCTAGCGCTAAAGACCGGCAAATCCACCACCGATTTCACCAACGTGGCGGTCTGGGGCAACCATTCTGCTAGCCAGTTCCCGGATATTACCTACTCCAACGCTGAGGTGGACCAGGAGTGGTACCGGGAGGAAATGATCCCCAAGGTGGCCAAGCGCGGTGCGGAAATTATTGAGGTACGCGGCAGCTCCTCGGCCGCTTCGGCGGCGTCGGCAGCCGTGGACCACATGCATGACTGGATCCATGGCACCGAAGATTGGCGCACCGCGGCGGTAGTATCGGACGGATCCTACGGCGTTGACAAGGGCCTTATTTGCGGATTCCCCACAGTCAGCCGCAATGGCCAGTGGGAGATTGTGCAGGGGCTCGAGCTCACTGAATTCCAAAAGGAGCGCATCGAGGCCTCTGTGGCCGAGCTGCGCGAGGAGCGCAAGGCCGTGGCGGGCCTGCTCTAAAACCTGCTCGGTGCGCACCTCATACTCGGTGCGCACCCTGCCTGGCTGAGCCGGTTGACGCGCAAGGTAGAATCGGCCAGGTGACTGAGCAAAATAATGAACAATTAGTTGGTACCAACCGCGCCGATGCGCTGCCTAAGTCGTGGGAGCCGCAGGCCGTAGAGAAGGACCTCTATGAGGGCTGGGTAGAAAAGGGCTACTTCACTCCGGATGCGAATTCGGAGGCCGAGCCTTATTCCATCGTGCTGCCGCCGCCGAATGTGACCGGTCAGCTGCACATGGGCCACGCATTGGACCACACGCTGATTGATTCCATTATCCGCCGCAAGCGCATGCAGGGCTATGCCACCCTGTGGTTGCCCGGTGCCGATCACGCCGGCATTGCCACCCAGACCAAGGTCGAAGCCAAGCTCAAGGAGACCGAGGGCAAGAAGCGCTGGGATTATGAGCGCGAAGAATTCATTGGCAAGGTCTGGGAATGGAAGGAGCAGTACGGCGGCACCATCCAGAACCAGATGCGGGCCATTGGCGACTCCGTAGACTGGTCCCGCGAGCGTTTCACCTTGGATGATGGCCTCTCCCGCGCCGTCCAGACCATCTTTAAGAACCTCTATGATGAGGGCATGATCTACCAGGCCAACCGCCTGGTGAACTGGTCGCCGGTGCTAGAGACCGCAGTGTCCGATATCGAGGTGGTGTACAAGGACGTCGAGGGCGAGCTGGTGTCCATCCGCTATGGCTCGCTCAATGACGATGAACCGCACCTCATCGTGGCCACCACCCGCGTGGAGACGATGCTGGGTGACGTTGCCATTGCCGTCCACCCAGACGATGAGCGCTACGCCGACTTGGTGGGCAAGGAGCTGCCGCACCCGTTCCGCGATGACCTGACGCTCAAGATCATCGCCGATGACTACGTAGACATGGAATTCGGTACCGGTGCGGTGAAGATCACCCCGGCACACGACCCGAATGACTATGCAATGGGCACCCGACACGACTTGGAGATGCCTACCGTTATCGATACCACCGGCCACATTGCCAATACTGGCACCCGCTTCGACGGACTGACCCGCGAGGAAGCCCGCGTGGAGATCCGCGAGGCGCTGCGCGAGCAGGGCCGCATTGTTAAGGAAATCCGCCCGTACGTCCACTCCGTGGGCCACTCGGAGCGCTCCGGCGAGCCCATCGAGCCGCGCCTGTCACTGCAGTGGTTCGTGGACGTAGCCAAGATGGCCAAGGCCTCTGGCGACGCCGTGCGCGAGGGCGATACCACCCTGCACCCGCAGTCGCTCGAGCCGCGCTACTTCGAGTGGGTCGATGACATGCACGATTGGTGCATCTCCCGCCAGCTGTGGTGGGGCCACCGAATTCCTATCTGGTACGGGCCAGAAGGTGAGGACGGCCAGCGAGACATCGTCTGTGTCGGCCCTGATGAGGAGCCGCCGGCAGGATACGAGCAGGATCCGGACGTGCTGGATACCTGGTTCTCCTCCGCGCTGTGGCCATTTTCCACCCTGGGCTGGCCAGAAAAGACCCCGGATCTGGAGAAGTTCTATCCCACCAACGTGCTGGTCACCGCCTATGACATCTTGTTCTTCTGGGTGGCCCGCATGATGATGTTCGGCACCTTTGCCGGCACCCACACCCCGGAGCTTTTGGGTGAGGGCACCGATGGCCGCCCGCAGGTTCCGTTCAAGGACCTGTACCTGCACGGCTTGGTCCGCGATGAGCAGGGCCGCAAGATGTCTAAGTCCTTGGGAAACGGCATTGACCCGATGGATTGGGTGCGCGATTACGGTGCGGATGCCCTGCGCTTTACCCTTGCCCGCGGCGCCAACCCCGGCGTGGACCTGCCGCTTGGCTCTGATGCCGCCGCGGCCGCCCGCAACTTTGCTACCAAGCTCTTTAACGCCACCAAGTTCGCGCTTATGAACGGCGCTGGAGTGTCCACGCTGCCGAACCGGGCGGAGCTTAGCGACGCCGACCGCTGGATCCTCGACCGCGCCGAAGAGGTTCGCGCCAAGGTGGATGCCTACCTGGATGACTACCAATTTGCTAAGGCCAATGAGCTGCTCTACCACTTCACCTGGGACGAGCTGTGTGACTGGTACTTGGAGATTGCCAAGACCCAGATCCCGCGCGATGGCGTAAGCGAGCAGGGCCGCAATACCCAGATCGTGTTGGGTCGCGTGCTCGACGTTGTTCTGCGCCTGCTGCACCCGACCATGCCATTCGTCACCGAGGTGCTGTGGAAGGCGCTGACCGGCGGCGAGTCCATCGTCGTGGCACCATGGCCAACCGTTGCCGATACCAATGGTGGCGCCACCAAGGATGAGGTGGCCGCCCGCCGCATCGAGGACGCCGATAAGCTCATCACCGAGCTGCGCCGCTTCCGCTCCGACCAGGGCGTAAAGCCTTCCCAGAAGGTGCCGGGCCGCCTCGACTTTGCCGCAGCGGATCTCGCCGGCCAAGAGGAACTGGTGCGCAATCTGGCCAATACCACCGCCCCGGGCGAGGATTTCGATCCTTCCGCCTCCATCGAGGTACGTCTTTCCCAGGCCACCGTGGAGGTCACCCTGGATACCCACGGCGCCGTGGACGTAGAAGCCGAGCGCAAGCGCCTAGAAAAGGACCTGGCCAAGGCCAATAAGGAACTGGAGCAGACCGGCAAGAAGCTGGGCAACGAGAACTTCTTGTCCAAGGCACCGGAAGAAGTGGTCAATAAGATCAAGGAGCGCCAGCAGATCGCCCGCGAAGAGGTCGAGCGCATCACCAGCCGTTTGGAGGGCCTGAAGTAGTGGCGGATAAGGACAAGGAGACAGAGGACTTCGAAATCGTCGATGCCCTCAAAGAAGGCACGGACGGTGGCCCGGTGGAAATTACCGAGTCCGGCCTGACGCTCAACTTGGGCATGGGCAGCGAGGATGAGTACAACGAGGCCGCACCACAAGAGGTGTCGGCCGAGGAGTTGCGCGCCCTTGCGGAGGTGGAAGAAGAACTCAACGAACGCTGGCCGGAGACCAAGATTGAGCCTTCCCTTGATCGCATCGAGATGCTCATGGATTTGCTGGGCCACCCTGAACGTTCCTTCGATGTCATCCACATTGCCGGTACCAATGGCAAGTCCTCTACCGCGCGCATGGTGGATTCGCTCCTGCGGGCCTTCCACCGCCGCGTCGGCCTGGTCACCAGTCCGCACCTGCAGCGCGTTACCGAGCGCATCGGCATCGATGGCCAGCCCATCCATCCGCGCGACTATGTGCGCATCTGGCACGAGATCAAGCCTTTTGTGGAGATGGTTGATGCCCAGTCGGACGTTCCCATGTCCAAGTTCGAGGTCCTCGTCGGCTTGTCCTATGCCGCGTTTGCTGACGCCCCCGTGGACGTCGCCGTAGTAGAAGTCGGCCTCGGCGGCCGGTGGGATGCCACCAACGTGGTCAATGCGGACGTTTCCGTCATTACTCCGGTGGGCTTGGATCACACGGATTACCTGGGCGATACCCTCGCAGAGATTGCCGGTGAAAAGGCCGGCATTATCAAGCCGCGCGAGGATGCTGATGATCCGCTGACCCCCAACGAAAACATTGTTGTCATCGCCGAACAGGCCCCGGAAGCAATGCGGGTTATCTTGCAGCAGGCCGTGGAAGTAGAGGCGGGCGTGGCCCGCTCCGGTTCCGAGTTTGCCGCCCTCGAGTCCCGCATCGCCGTTGGCGGCCAGCAGGTCAATATCCAGGGCCTTGGCGGTCTGTACGAGGATATTTTCCTACCCCTGCACGGCGAGCACCAGGCCAAAAATGCCGCCGTGGCCCTTGCTGCGGTGGAGGCATTCTTCGGCGCCTCGGCCGGCCACCCGCTGGATGTTGCGACCGTGCGCAATGGCTTTGCCCAAGCGATTTCGCCCGGCCGCCTGGAGCGCGTGCGCACCTCGCCGACGACGTTTATTGACGCCGCCCATAATCCACATGGCGCCAAGGCACTAGGTGCTGCACTGGACCGTGATTTCGACTTCGCCCGCCTCATCGGTGTGCTCTCGATCTTCGCGGACAAGGACGCTACGGGCATCCTTACCGCGCTACAGCCGTACCTCACTGAGGTAGTCATCACCCAAAACTCCTCGCCGCGCGCCCTCGATGCCTACGACTTGGCAGAGACTGCCCGCGATATTTTTGGCGAGGAGCGCGTGCACGTAGCCGATAACCTGCCGGGCGCCTATGCCCAGGCCGTGGAGCTTGCCGAGGACGCCGAGGTCCAGTCCGGCTCCGGCATCATCATCACCGGCTCGGTCGTCACCGCTGGTGATGCCCGCGCGATGCTTGGAAAGGAACCTGCATGAGCCGCGATAATCACCACCCAGGCGGAGAGCGCCAACCCCGCCCGCCCCGCAGCAGCCGTGCCCGCGGCCGCGAGGAACATATCCCTGAAAGCGAGATTGGGCCCCTGGGCATGGGTCAAGCTCCAGTCAAGGACCCACTTAAAAGCTTCAACGGGATGGTCATTGCCAGCTCCCTGACCATGGAGGCGCTCGCCCTATCCTTCGCACTGCCGATGCTGTACAAGCTGTATGACGGTACCTTGTGGACCCCCTTCAACTACGGCTTTGTCATCGCCGCAGTGGTATTCCACCTCGTGATGATCGCGTTCATGAATAAGAAGTGGGCGCTGTCTGTCATCGTATGGGCGCAGCTGTTGTGCGTCATTGTGGGCTTTATGGTCCACTGGGCCGTGGCCGCCATCTTCATCATCTTTGGCATGGAGTGGCTACTGGCCGTCTACCTGCGCAGCAACCTCATCGCCCGCATGAAGCGCGGTTACCTCACCACGCAGCACCTCAACGAGAAATAGCACGGTAGCCTTGACGCCTTCGGCGAGTGGGCAAGACGCGATAGACTGGCGGCCATGCGCACTCTCTATCTCGTCCTTGCCGCACTCGCCTGCGTCGCCGCGGTGGTAGCCCGCGCCGCGACGGGAACGCCGTGGCTACCGCTAGTCGCCCTCATTATTGGCGGCGTTTTTCTGGTTTTGGCCCTGCGGAGCAACTTCGAGCCGGCCAAAGAAGCCACCTTCGAGGATTTGGATAAGGAACAGCGCGCGGAGCTGCAACGCCTGCTGGCCAATGGCCAGTTTGGCGCCGCAGTAGGCCAAGTGCGCCTGTGGTTTCGGGGCACCTCGCAGGAGCGTGCCGAAGAGATAGTTAAACAACTCGCATAGCCCTGGACCCCATACTTTTACCCCAAAGGAATACCCCAGCGCGCGACGCATGCGTGCGGTTTCGGTACAGTGTGGGGCATGACTGAACGTACACTGATTCTCATCAAGCCGGACGGCGTAAAGAACGGCCACGTAGGCGAAATCATCTCCCGCATCGAGCGCAAGGGCCTGAAGCTGGCCGAGCTCGACCTGCGCGTTGCTGACCGCGAGACCGCGGAGAAGCACTACGAGGAGCACAAGGATAAGCCATTCTTCGGTGACCTCGTCGAGTTCATCACCTCCGCACCGCTTATCGCTGGTGTTGTCGAGGGCGAGCGCGCCATCGAGGCATGGCGTCAGCTGGTTGGCGGCACCGACCCGGTCTCCAAGGCCACCCCGGGCACCATCCGCGGCGACTTTGCTCTGACCGTTGGCGAGAACATCGTGCACGGCTCTGACTCCCCTGAGTCTGCAGAGCGCGAGATCGCTATCTGGTTCCCGAACCTTTAAGTCTTACCAGCGTTTCGTACGCACTTAAGCCCGAGCCACCGGCTCGGGCTTTATTCATAGCGTCACCTGGTCCTCCGTTATATGGACAGCGAGCAGGAGCGCAACATGCCTACACTGGTGCGGCTAAGAACTATTTTCAACAAGACGTAGGGAGGCGCATATGCGCGGCTACGCGGTCGTAGACATTGAGACCACCGGATTTTCCTATAAGCACGGGCACCGCATCGTTGAAATTGGCGTCGTGGAGCTATCGCCGGAAGGAGCAGTGCAGGATTCCTGGGAGACGCTCATTAACCCGCAACGCCATATCGCGGCCACGGAAATTCATGGCATTTCCGCCTCTGATGTTCTTGGTGCGCCCACCTTTGTGCAAGTAGCGGACAAGCTGGCTAATTCTCTCGAAGACCGCATATTCGTTGCTCACAATGCGGGATTCGATCGGTCCTTTATTCAGTCCGAGCTGCTGGCTTGTCGAGCCTGTTCTCAAGAGGCGTTGCCGACGATCGATACGGCCGTATTGGCACGCAGGTATCTTGGTCTTCCCAAGGTGAAGCTGGGGGATTGCTGCGCCCATCTGGGAATTCATAATGAGTTGGCACACTCCGCATTGGCGGATGCGATGGCCACGGCGCAACTATTCCAGCATTTCCTAGCCAATACCCCGGCAGCCCAAGAGGACTATATGAGTGAGCGCTTGGCTGAGCAACAGCTGTATCGCAGCCTGGCACCCCACCCGGGTTGGGCGGAGCCGGCACTTCTCAGCCGCGCAGCTGCGGAATCCGCCAAGCAAGCGGCACAGTACGGCGGCTGGTTCGCTGGGCTCGTCGCACAACGTGAGACGCCATCGAATACGGCTGCGGAAGACTATTTCAAGCTTCTCGATGCCGCCTTGCTCGACCGCCGCCTCTCCGCCACCGAGCAAACCCAATTGCTGGCCTTTGCTCAAGCACATGGGCTCGATGAACATGGTCTGCGCGAGCTGCATGAAGCCTATATCACGCTGCTGATTGAAGAAGCCTGGGCTGATGGTGTTGTCACGGCTGAGGAACGCGCCATCCTGGCTTCTGCCGGCCGCGCCTTGGGGATCCCGGCTACTGATTTCGAGGCTGCCGTAGACCCCGACACCGCTCCACAGGCAGAAGGTCGGCATGGTGCCCCTAGTGAAGAGGCGCCGCAAGGTTCTGAAGAGGACGGCAGTATTGGCGGACTCGCCAGCATGGGCGGCATTGTGGTGAGCGCTGGCGAGCGAGTAACCATTACCGGCGCTAAGGCCTACTCGACTGCGGAATGGGAAGAGTATTTTGCCGCGCACGGCGTGGAAATTGGCGGCCTAGCCAAAAAGACTAAGGTGCTCATCGCCGGTGACCCGGACTCGCAATCGGGCAAAGCCAAGAAAGCGAAGCAGTATGGCATTCCCATCGTTGCGGAAGACGTCGCCCGTGAGGTCATTCACTTCGCAGACTAGGACTGGAGTTCTCCTAATCGAAGGAGAGTAACTGGCGCAGTGTGCGGAAGGCTTCCTTTTGCACTCGATGGGTAACGGTACGGCCCGATTGTTGCTTGATTAAAAGACCGGATTCCCTCAACTTACCGAGGTGATGAGATACCGTCGGTTGGCTAAGGCCGGAAAGCTTAGTTAATTCCGTAACGCTCATCGGGCCGCAGCCCTCGTCGCACAATATGGATAGCAGGCGCAGGCGGGCTGGGTCAGCAAGTACTTTAAATTGCTGGGAAAAGCGGAGGGAGTCGCCCTGGCTGAGCGGGCCACTGCTCAGGGAACAGCACTGTGCATCCGGGGTGTTGTCGGCATTGCTAGGGGAGGAGTCCATGCACACAGTATAAGGAGCCTTCCTCCCACTCCGTTATATTGACGAGTATCAATATGGGTGATTAAAGTACTGCTCGAAAGTTGAATTCCTCGTCGCACAAGGAGAGCCATGGCCGTTACGCAACGCCCAAAGTTGTCATTTCTCGATAGATTCCTTCCCGTTTGGATCATCATGGCCATGGCTGTGGGGCTATTGATAGGCCACTTCCTGCCAGGCATTGGAGAAGCACTGTCTGCTCTAGAGGTTGGCGGTATTTCTCTTCCAATCGCGCTGGGCCTGCTAGTTATGATGTATCCGCCCCTGGCTAAAGTCCGCTATGAAAAGACCCGAGATATTGCTGCCGATGGCCGGTTGATGGTGGTATCGATTGTGTTGAACTGGCTGGTGGGGCCTGCATTGATGTTCACCCTGGCGTGGATTTTTCTTGCCGATCAGCCAGAGCTGCGAACCGGCCTGATTATCGTTGGGCTAGCCCGTTGTATCGCAATGGTCCTAGTGTGGTCCGATCTATCCTGCGCCGATCGGGAGGCCACCGCCGTTCTTGTCGCCATAAACTCTGTATTCCAAGTAGCCATGTTCGGTGTGCTGGGATGGTTTTATTTGCAGATTTTGCCAGGGTGGTTGGGGCTAGATACCACCTCTGCTGATTTCTCTTTCTGGTCCATCGTCACCGCGGTTCTCGTATTTTTGGGAGTCCCCCTGCTGCTTGGTGTGCTCTCACGGGTCTGGGGTGAGAAAGTCAAAGGCCGCGAATGGTTTGAAAACCGCTTCCTTCCGGCAGTTTCTCCCTTGGCGATGATCGGCTTGCTCTATACCATTGTTTTGCTATTCTCCCTGCAGGGAGAACAGTTGGTAGCGCAGCCCACGGCAGTGATCAAGGTTGCGATTCCGTTGGTCATCTACTTTGTTGGAATGTTTTTCCTAGCTTTGGGTGTAGCAAAGGTCGTGGGAATGAACTACGCGCAATCCGCTTCCGTTGCGTTTACCGCAGCTGGTAATAATTTCGAACTAGCCATCGCGGTTTCCATTGGCACTTTTGGGGCGGCGTCGGCACAGGCTCTCGCCGGTACCATCGGGCCGCTTATTGAAATTCCGGTACTTGTCGGACTCGTGTACGTAATGCTCTGGATAGGGCCGAAGCTTTTCCCCGGAGACAAAAGCTTGCCAAATTAACGTCGGCCCACTTGATACAAACAGCGCACCCCAGTCGCCGTGATGGTGATGGTCCACTTTGCAGGCGCGGTGCGCAGGCCCATTCGGCTCAGCTTCACCAGGTCCGCCTTTGCCAAAGCATCGAGGTGCTCGCATAGAGGGTCGAGGTCTACCCGCATGAACTTCGAGAGGGCAGTGGAATTAATCGTGTTTCCCTGCACCGCGCCGGTGGCGACGAGGGCGGTGAGGATGTCCGAGTGGGCGTCGGCAAGCTGCAAACGAGCCTCCGTAACCCCGTCGAGCGGGTCCTTTTCCAAAATCTTGTTAATGCGGCGCCGGCCGATGCGGAAGGACTGAGAAAACATGCCCCATATGCCCAGCGGCAAGCCAAAGGCCCACCATGCCCCGGACAGAATTCCGGCAACGGGCGGGGCCAGCTCTACCTCTGGAAGCAGGTTGGCCGCGCTCAGTGGCGCCATGATCAATGGCGCAGCGATTGGGATAAACGGGGCGATATAGGCAATCGTGGGATAGTCGCCATCGCGGAATTCCTCTTGCGCAGCGTTGATGCCGCGCGGGTAATTGTGGATGAGGTGCACCAACCCCAGGACCGCAAAGACGGCAAAAACACCGGCTCCCATCAACATATAATCCACGCCTGTGTTGGCGAAGCCCATGGCAAAGCCGGCCGGCACGCCGAAGTAAAGCGCCGAGCGCACTGGGACTTCATTGCGGTGCCTATGCTGCGCCAGCTCGCGGGCGGGGATTCGTGCTAGTTCTGCCACGCTGCCAACATAACACCGCCTGCCAGCCTGGCCGCGTTTCTGTGACACAATGGGGGATAGCGCGTACGAGACGCGGCATAACTTCATATCCCACAAACTTTTATAGCGCACAGAAAACCTCGTGCGGCGGCGGTACGGTCTTCGGCCGTGCCTGCGCCCGAGGCCGCGCCCCATAGAGACGATATACAGGAGTAAGCCCGAACATGGTGGCACAGAACTCTCAAGAAACAACTGAAAGCCTCAAGGCAGCGGCGTCTTTGGCCCAGAACCTAGACCGCAGCCAACTCAAGGACAAGACCCGCGTGTATTCCCTAGCCAAGCAGCTGGGGCTTTCCTCGCGCGAGTTAGTGGCACAGCTTAAAGACATGGGCTTGAAAAAGAGCGCGCAAAGCTCCCTTTCCCGCGAGGAAGCAGGCCAGGTGCTCGATGCTGTGGCGAATGCCGCTGCGGTTGCCGACGCCCCCGCGGGCGATACCACTGAAGCACCGGCTGAAGAGCCCGAGGACAAGCCTGCTGCGCAACCGGAAGAAAACCCGGACGAGGAAACAGAAAAGAAGCCAGCGAAGAAGCGTGTCAAGCGTGCCCGCAAGGCCACCCGTAAGTCCGCCGCACCAGCGCCCGAAGAGCCGGCAGATACCGCCGAGTCAGAGGAAGGGGAGCAGACCACGGAAGACGAAGAACACCTGCGCCACCGCGTGCGCAAGAACGTGGATAACGAAATCTCCCAGATCGAAGACAAGGTAGAGGCATCGCTTGCTCAGGCTGCGGCCGAAACTGGCGCAACCACCGAGGACGCCGAGCACGCTGAAGCAGAAGTACCCGAAGCAGCAGAAGCCACGGAGGAGGCGGAAAAAGCACCTGCGAGCGGCTTTGATACCGGAACGGTTGATGCGGCAAAGCTGCACGAGGCGCTGGCAGAAGCCGGCGAGGACTTCGAGGATGACTACTACGCCCCACACATCGTCCCACGCGCCGAATCCGAGGAAGACTCCGGGCACTATGACTTTGCGCCCATCTTCATGGCCCCGCAGCAGGACGAAGCTGCGGCATTTGCACCGGCTTTAGATGCAGCGGAGGAGGACTTCTCGGCCGAAGACTCCGCAAGCGACGACAACGAGGATGCTGCAGACTCCGCCGCAGAAAGCCGCGAGCACTCCGGCCCCGACCGCGGTTCCGGAAAGCCTGAGGGCCGCCGCCGCGGGCGCCGCGGCGCATCCCGCGGACGCGGCGCCGGTGCGAAGCGTGAAGAGCAGGCAGACGAGCCCGAGCACATTGAAGAGCCGAAAGCCATCCGCGGCTCCACGCGCATCGAGGCTCAGAAGCGCCGCCGCGCGGAATTGCGCGAAAAGGGCCGCACCCGCCAGCACATCGTCTCCCAAGCGGAGTTCCTCGCCCGCCGCGAAGCCGTGGAGCGCACCATGGTGGTGCGCGATAAGGAGCGCGAGGACGGCGCCGGCATTATCACCCAGGTGGGCGTGTTAGAAGATGACCTGTTGGTCGAGCACTTCGTGACCACCGAGTCCCAGGCCTCGCTCATTGGCAATATCTACTTGGGTCGCGTCCAAAACGTGCTGCCGTCTATGGAGGCGGCCTTCGTGGATATCGGACAGGGCCGAAACGGCGTGCTCTACGCCGGTGAAATCGACTGGCGCAAGACTAAGCTGCACGGGCGCGCCCGCAAGGTAGAAAACGCCCTGAAGTCTGGTGACCAGGTGCTGGTTCAGGTGGCTAAGGATCCCATCGGTCATAAGGGCGCGCGCCTGACCACCCAGATTTCCCTTGCTGGCCGCTACCTGGTCTACGTACCGGGTGGGCGCAGCGCCGGCATTTCCCGCAAGTTGCCTGCCCCAGAGCGCAAGCGCTTGAAGGATATCCTCGGCCGCGTGGTTCCAGGCGATGGTGGAGCGATCATCCGCACCGCTGCCGAAAACGTACCGGAAAAGGCAATCGCTACCGACGTCAACCGCCTGCACAGCCGGTGGGAGGACATCGTGGCACACGCTAAGAAGGAAAAATCCTCCAAGGGTGCCAAGCCGGTGACCATGTATGAAGAGCCGAACATGCTCATCAAGGTGGTGCGCGATCTCTTCAACGAAGACTTCACTGAGCTCATCGTCGATGGCAAGCGTTCCTTTAATACCGTCCGTGCTTATGTGGATTCCATGGCGCCAGACCTTGCGGACCGCGTAGTGCGCTACCGAGCCAAGGACCACGGCGGGCAGGATGCCTTCGAGGCTTACCGCATTGATGAGCAACTGCATAAGGCGCTCTCGCGCAAGGTATGGCTGCCCTCCGGTGGCACGTTGATCATCGACCGCACCGAGGCCATGACCGTGATTGATGTCAATACCGGAAAGTTCACCGGTTCTGGCGGCAACCTGGAGGAAACGGTAACCCGCAATAACCTCGAGGCGGCCGAAGAAATCGTGCGCCAGATGCGCCTGCGCGATCTCGGCGGCATGATCGTCGTGGACTTTATCGATATGGTCCTGCCGGAAAACCAGGATCTGGTGCTGCGCCGCCTGAAGGAAGCCTTGGGCCGCGATCGCACCCGCCACCAGGTCTCGGAGGTGACGTCGCTGGGTCTGGTGCAGATGACCCGCAAGCGCCTCGGTACCGGCTTGGTAGAAACGTTCTCCACCGAGTGCGAGTGCTGTAACGGCCGTGGCATCATCATTCACCAGTATCCGGTGGATGAGGCCGAGGACGAGCACCGCTCCAAGCATTCTGGCCGCAAGCCCAAGGCGCACAAGAAGCAACACCACGATCCGCAGCAGCACCCGGCTGCGGTGGCGATGCATAAGCACGAGCTTGACGACGCCGCCGAAAGCTCCTCCAAGCCTAAGCGATTTAAGAAGACCCAGGCGCCGGTCTACGGTACCGAGAGCGAAGAGGCCGCACGGGAATCTGCGAAGACGTCGCTGGAAGATCTCGTAGCGAACGTCGTTGTAGATGAGCGCGGTCCGGCTCAGTCGCACGCTGGATCGGAAGAGCACAGCGGGGACCATGACCGCAGCAAGGAGCGCGGACGTGGACGCGGTCGCCGCCGTGCGCGCAAGCACACCCAGACTCAGGTATCCGATATCGAGGCCATCGCGTATGCCGCGGCGGATAATGCTGCCGAGAGTGACGAGGTGCAGGAATTTAATTCCTACGTCCCCGATGCGGATACGGAAGCCGATTCGGGTGCTATTGCGCAGGTCCACCCAGGTGCTGGGGCGGGCTCCAAGCGTGGCAAGAAGCCGCGCCGGGCGACGCGTCGGTCTAAGGCCACGCGTGCAGCTGCAGGCGGCGAGCAGAAGATTACCGAGAAGGCAACGGCTACGGAGACGGCAATTGAAAAGACCTATGACGAGGCAGTAGCTGAGTTTGAGGCTTCCCCGCGCCGCAAGCGCCGCACCCGCGGAAATTCGCGCTCCGATAGGCGCCCGCAGCCGCAGGATTTCGCGGTCTCCGGTGAGCAGGACTCTGTCGACGCCGACGATAATGCCAACGGCGCTGAAGCCCAGCGCGGACAGAAGAGCTCGCGCGAAGAGCGCAAGGCTCGCGGGCGTGGCCGCCGTCGTGCGGTGCGCACCCGGCAGGCCACGCATCGGACCACCTCGCGCGTGCCGCACGAGGTCAAGGAAAAGGCACAGGAGCACGAGCACAAGCAGGCGGGCGGGTCCGCCGAGCAGCGCCATGAAAAGGCCGCTGGCGCCGCGCGTGCGGGGCGCGCCGGTGGCAAGGGCCGTGGGCGTCGCCGTGCCGTGCGCCAGGCCGCTTCTAAGAAGGCGGTAGCAGAGAATCCGAAGGCAGCGAAGACCGCCCAAGGCCGTTCGACGCAGCAGGGTGGATCGCCGGATCGTTCCGATGCTGGCCAGCGGGCGACCACGGGCGATACCAAGGTGCTGCGCCGCGGAAAGAAGAGGGCGGTGCGCAAGAAGGGGACGTCGGCAAGCGTCAAGGCCCCAAAGGCGCAGGATAACGCAGCTCAGAAGCAGTCTTCTGCGAGCGGTGCGCACAAGGAAATGTCGCGCGCTAAATCTGGGCGTGGCCGACGCCGCGTAGCACGGCGAAGCACGTCTTAGGGCTACGCCACGCGGGCACAAAAAGCGTGGTTTGTATTTTGTGCCCGCTACGGGGTAGTCTTTGACAGTCGCTGTTTAGTACTCACGGCGCTGGATCAGTCCGACACTCACTTAGTGAGCTGTGCGGGCATGTTCGCGCGGGAACTAAACGCAATGTGTAAGTGTCCATTCGGAACGCGGCCTCCCCGGTTGCTTCCGAGCGAGTTTAGATAAGGGGTAACCCTCTATGTACGCGATCGTCAAGACCGGCGGCAAGCAGTACAAGGTTGCTGAAGGTGACCTCGTCAAGGTCGAGAAGATCGAGGGTGAGCCAGGCTCTGCCGTAGCTCTCACCCCGGTTCTGCTCGTCGATGGCGCCGATGTTAAGTCCAAGGCTTCCGACTTGGAGAAGGTTTCTGTCTCCGCAGAAATCGTTGAGCAGGGTAAGGGCCCGAAGGTCGATATCCTGAAGTACAAGAACAAGACTGGTTACAAGAGGCGTCTGGGCCACCGTCAGCCTGTGACCACCTTGAAGATCACCGGTATCAAGTAAGCCTTAACCGGCTGTAATTATCCCTAAAGGAGGGAAAACCACATGGCACACAAGAAGGGTGCTTCCAGCTCCAGCAACGGTCGCGATTCCGAGTCCAAGCGTCTCGGCGTCAAGCGCTTCGGTGGTCAGCAGGTTAATGCCGGCGAGATCATCGTGCGTCAGCGCGGTACCAAGTTCCACCCAGGTGAGAACGTAGGCCGCGGCGGCGACGATACCCTGTTCGCGCTTGCAGCTGGCTCCGTTGAGTTCGGCATCAAGCGTGGCCGTCGTATGGTCAACATCGTTCCGGCTGAAGAGGTTGCTGCAGAGGCAACTGCCTAACTAAGGCCGATGAGGTTAATCCTCGAGTCTGCCCCAGTGAGGGTGGCTCGAGGATTTTCTGGTTTTGTGGATACCGAAACGAGGCTTCACCCGGATAATAGATACACCACGCTAGCGGACACAACCGATGGGATGGCCGACTAGGTAGGCGGACTCAATCCGGTTGCGGTTGGAGTCCAGCCCAAGACACGCATTACACTGGCGGGGACAAAGATTTAACTAACGGAGGGTTTGACCATGGCACGTTTTATTGACCGCGTTGTCCTGCACCTGCAAGCAGGCGACGGTGGACACGGCTGTGTGTCTGTCCACCGCGAGAAGTTTAAGCCTTTGGGCGGCCCAGATGGCGGCAATGGCGGCCACGGTGGCGACATCATCCTCGAGGTATCTGAGCAAATCCATACGCTTATGGATTTCCACTACCGCCCGCATATTAAGGCCCAACGCGGCGGCAATGGTGCCGGCGATATGCGCAACGGCGCCCGCGGCGAGGATCTGATCCTTGAGGTTCCCGCCGGCACGGTGGTGCGCAATGAAAAGGGCGATACCCTGGCTGACCTGACGGTGCCAGGAACCCGCTTTGTTGCTGCTGAAGGCGGCTTCGGTGGCCTAGGCAACGCCGCGCTCGCCTCCAAGAACCGCAAGGCACCGGGTTTCGCTCTACAGGGTGAGCCTGGCCAAGCGCACGATCTAATCCTCGAGCTGAAATCTATGGCGGATGTGGGGCTGGTGGGCTTTCCATCGGCAGGCAAGTCCTCGCTTATATCGGTGTTATCGGCCGCAAAGCCCAAGATCGGTGATTATCCCTTTACTACGCTGCAGCCGAACCTCGGCGTAGTGGATATGGGAGATAGCTCCTTTACTATCGCGGACGTGCCGGGGCTTATCCCAGGCGCGGCCGATGGCAAGGGGCTCGGTCTAGACTTTTTGCGCCATATTGAACGCACGGCGGTGCTTGCCCATGTGGTAGATACTGCCACCATTGAGCCCGGCCGTGATCCGGTCTCTGATATTGAGGCGATGGAAAATGAGTTGGCAAAGTACCAGGAGGCTTTGCAGGAAGATACTGGTTTAGGGGATCTGCGTGAGCGCCCCCGCGTCATCATCTTGAATAAGGCAGATGTGCCTGAGGCCGAAGAGCTGGCGGAATTTGTCAAGGATGATCTGGAAGAGAAGTTTGGCTGGCCAGTCTTTATTATTTCGGCCGTCGCTCGCAAGGGTCTGGATCCGCTGAAGTTCCGGCTCATGGATATGGTGACTGAGCACCGCAAGGCCCAGCCGTTGCCAAAGAAGGATAAAAACCACACCGTTATCCATCCCAAGGCCCAAGGCCATAAGAAACATACCGGCGCGTTTGCTGATTTCACCGTCAAGGCCGATCCGGATGTCGAAGGTGGCTTCATCGTTGAGGGCAAGAAGATTGATCGCTGGATTACCCAGACTGACTTTGAAAATGATGAGGCAGTGGGTTTCTTGGCGGACCGCTTGGCCAAGGCGGGCGTGGAAGACGAACTGCGCGAGCAGGGTGCTGTAGAGGGCTGCCCGGTTACTATCGGCGGCATTACGTTTGAGTGGGAGCCGATGACCGGCGGCGATCCAACAATGGCTAGCCGCGGCGAGGATGCTCGCCTTAAAGGAACTGCCCGTGCTTCTGCAGCGGAGCGCAAGCGCGCCTCGCAGGCACGCCGCGGCCTTATCGATGAATACGATTACGGCACCGATGAAGAGGTCACTCGCGAGGGCGCTAACCGCGATAGGTGGCAGGGCTAGTCCCAGATCCCCCTATTCTTGGGGTGTGCTGGAGGGTGGGCTTTGTAAACTCGGTTGGCATGTCTTCTGATGAACAGAAAGAGCCCATCCTTCCACTTCCGGTAGAGCCTTTTGACGGACCTACCGCTGATACTCCTTTCCCGGAACCGCTCGATGAAAATCCGGTGGCGTCCGGTTTTGAATCGGATCTCCGCCGCGACATCGCGCAGGCAAAGCGCGTGGTGGTCAAGATTGGTTCCTCTTCTCTAACAGACGAGAATTTCCGCGTTTCGCAAGAAAAGATCGATCACATCGTTGATGCCGTCCATGCGCGCATGGGCCGCTCTGATGTCATCATCGTGTCTTCCGGTGCGGTTGCCGCCGGTATGGGCCCGCTCGGCCTGCACCAGCGCCCCACCGATTTGGCTACTAAGCAGGCCTCCGCGTCCGTCGGCCAGGTGCATTTGGCCTCTGTGTGGGGCCAGTCCTTTGCGCGCTATAAGCGCACCATCGGCCAGGTCCTCCTCACCGCCTCCGATACGGGGCACCGCGACCGTGCCCGCAATGCGCAGCGCACCATTGATCGCCTGCGCCAGCTGCGCACCATCCCGATCGTGAATGAGAACGATGCGGTGGCGACGTCGGAAATGCACTTTGGTGATAACGATCGCCTTTCTGCGCTGGTGGCCAACTTGGTGGGCGCGGACGCGCTCTTCCTATTTTCTGACGTGCCTGGTTTGTACGATAAGAACCCCGCCGAGCCGGATGCCAAGTTCATCGATGAGGTGCGCACCGGCAAGGACTTGAAGGGCGTTGTGGCTGGTGATGGCGGCAAGGTCGGCACCGGCGGCATGGCCACCAAGGTTTCCGCGGCCCGCCTGGCTACCCGCGGCGGCATTCCAGTGCTGCTGACCTCCACGGATAATATCGGCCCCGCGCTTGCCGACGCCTCCGTGGGCACCGTCTTCCACACCCGCGAGGAACGCCAGCTGTCCGCCTGGAAGTTCTGGGCGCTCTACTGCGCCGATACCGGCGGAGCCGTCCGCCTCGACGAGGGCGCCAAGGAGGCCGTCACCAAGGGCGGCACCTCGCTGCTCGCTGTCGGCATTACCGACGTGCAGGGCGAGTTCAATAAGGGAGAAATCATCGATATTCTCGGCCCAAATGGCGAGGTTATCGGCCGCGGCGAAGTCCGCTTTGACTCCGAGGAGCTCCACGCCATCAAGGGCAAGAAGATGGAAGACCTGCCCGAGGACCAGTGCCGTTCCGTCGTCCACGCGGATTACCTCTCCAACTTTGCCTCCCGCATCTAAAACCCAGGGCTGAAATTCCCCGTATGGTTGGGGCATGAAATATTTCATGGGACCGGAAACCTGGCAGCCGATGGTAGAAGACATCGAGGCTGCCGGGCACCAACGCGTAAGCAGCATCGAGGACGCCGAGGTCTATATCAATAATGCGCCCAATCCGCGCCGCATCCCGGAGATGCCGGAGAATATCGGCTGGGTGCAGCATTGTTATACCGGCGTCAACCAGCTCATCGATGCCGGCGTCATTACCCCAGACGGCGTGCCGTGGTGCAACTCCGCCGGTGCCTTTGCCCAGCCAGTGGCCGAATCCGCACTCGGGTTGGCCCTTTCCCAGGCGCACCACCACAAGGCCTTCGCCCAAGCCGCTACTTGGTCGGTGGCCAAAGAGCTGGATGAATCCCAGGCCTGGCTCTATGACCAGCAAGGGCCGAAGAGGGTAGCGATCTTTGGCGCTGGGGGCATCGGCAAGCAGCTCATTAGGCTCCTCAAGCCCTTTGGCGTGCACATTACCGCGGTCAATCGCTCCGGCCGCCCGGTCGAAGGCGCCGATGAGGTCGTGCCCATCCACCAAGCTGAAAGCGTATGGGGTGAGGCGGATTTCATCTTCTGCATTCTGCCGGCCACCAAGGACACCGAGGGGCTTATCGATGCCGCCACCTTCCGCGCCATGAAACCCTCCGCCATCTTCATCAACGTCGGCCGCGGCAGCACCGTAGTAACCGAGGATCTCGTGGCGGCCCTGCGCGATGGTGAGATCGCCGGCGCCGGGCTGGAAGTTATGGATCCCGAGCCGCTGCCTGATGGTCACCCGCTCTATGACCTGCCCAATTGCACCATGACGCCGCACATGGCCGCCTCCGCACACGTGGCGCAGTACCACTTGGGAGCTATCTTCAACGCGAATGCCGCCGCGTGGGAGAGGGGAGAGGCCATGCCCACCCGCGTCGATGCGGAGGCTGGCTACTAATGAAGTACGCGATGTTGCCCACCCCGTGGGAGGAAACCCTGCAGGTCCTCGACGCTGCCGGCCACGAGCGTGCCCCGCTGGAGGAGGCCGAGGTGCTCATCTTCAACGGCGGTCCAGATGATTTCCCACAGCCCCTGCCGCCGAACGTGGGCTTGGTGCAGGTTCCTTTTGCCGGGGTGGACCATCTGCTCGGCGTCATGCGTGATACCACCGCCCGCTGGTCCAATGCCGCAGGGCTATATGACGCCACCGTGGCTGAATCCACCATTGCACTTCTACTCGCGCAGTTGCATGCGCATAAGCGCGTGGGGACTAGCTGGGACAACCGCGATGAGGTGGAGGCCCATACCAGCTTCCTTTTTGAAGATAAGACGGTAGCGGTGGTGGGTGCCGGGGGCATCGGAAAGCGGCTTATCCGCATGCTAGAGGGCTTTGGCCCGCGCATCATTGCGGTCAATCGCTCCGGTACCCCAGTGGAAGGCGCCGATGAAACCTTCGCCACCACCGATATTGAGCGCATGTGGCCGGCCGCCGACTATTTTGTGGCGCTTGCGCCGCTAACGGAGCAGACACACCAGCTTTTCGATGCTGCTGCCTTCCGTGCCATGCCCGACCATGCAGTGGTAATTAACGTCGGCCGCGGTCCGCTTGTGGACACCGAGGCCCTTGTTGACGCTCTTCGCTCCGGCCAGATCGCCGGCGCCGGCCTAGATGCCACCGACCCCGAGCCCTTGCCTGATGGGCACCCGCTGTGGGACATGCCTAACGTGGTCATCACTCCGCACCTGGCCAACCCACCATATTCGGTGCGCCGACGCATTGGCTCGCATACAGTGCAGGCCATGGAGCGCTTTGCCGCAGGTGAGGCAATCCCCACGGAAGTAGATATTGAAGCTGGCTACTGATGGATAGCCCCGGTAACCGCGCTGACGATGGCCAGCTCAACCCGACCGCGACTGAGGTTGCGGATATGAGGGAGCGCCGGAAGAAAGTGAAGACGGTCGATTATGCTGCCTGGGCAGCCACCATTCTTTCCGTTGTGCTCGGCTATTTCTTCCACTGGCCCTATTTCTGGGTTATCCCGATCATCTGTTTTGTATGCTCGGCCGGAGCCCGCCACGTTTATAATCTGAGCTATTTTGAAGAGGAATACCTCATGTTCGAGCGGAAGGACGAGAAGCGCCGCCGCCGTGCATCCGACTAGCGCCGCCGCGAGCTCGGCTAATAAGTAGGCCACCGTGCGGGTGCTTGCTGCCCAACCGGCTGAAATGCGCGTGGCCTTTCGTTAAGCTGGTATGGCATGAGCAACACTGAACGCGAAGAAGTTCTGTCCAAAGCCCGTGCTGCCAAGGAAGTCGCGCCCGTCGTGGCGCAGCTGTCCACGCCGCGCAAGAATGAGATCTTGCAGCGCGCAGCCGAAAACCTCATTGCCCACACCGAAGATATTCTCGCCGCCAATAAGCAGGATATCGACGCCGGCCGCGAACGCGGCATGTCCGAGTCTCTTATTGACCGCCTGTCCCTCGACGCCGCGCGCGTCGAAGGCATCGCCGGTGGCCTGCGCCAGGTAGCCGGCCTGCAGGACCCGGTAGGAGAGATCCTGCAGGGCCGCACCATGGACAACGGCATTCAGATGAAGCAGGTGCGCGTTCCGCTCGGCGTGATGGGCATGGTCTATGAGGCCCGCCCGAACGTCACCGTGGACGCCTTCGGCCTGGCCATTAAATCCGGCAACGTGCCCCTGCTGCGCGGCTCTAAATCTGCCCGCAACTCCAATGCCAAGCTGGTAGAAATCCTGCAGGATACCCTCGCCGAGTTTGACCTTCCGCGCGAGGCCGTGCAGCTTCTGCCGTGCGAGACCCACGATTCCGTCCAGGACCTCATCACCGCTCGCGGCCTGGTGGACCTGGTCATTCCGCGCGGTGGCGCCAAGCTTATTGAGGCCGTCGTCACCGGCGCCACCGTCCCAGCCATTGAGACCGGCACCGGCAACTGCCACTTCTACGTGGATGCCTCTGCGGACCTGGGCAAGGCCATCGACATGGTTATCAACGGCAAGACCCGCCGCACCTCCGTGTGCAACTCCACGGAGTGCGTGCTTATTGACGCCGCCTTGGACGACTCCGCCAAGCTGCGCATCATCACCGCGCTGCAGGATGCCGGCGTGACCATCCACGGCGACGTCGCCGAGCTCGAGGCCTTCGGCGTCAAGGATGCCGTACAGGCCACCGATGAGGACTGGCGCGAGGAATCGCTGTCCATGGATATCTGCGCCAAGGTGGTCGACGGCGTCGACGGTGCCATTGCCCACATCGCCGAGTTCACCACTGGCCACACCGAGGCCATCGCCGCGCAGGATGCCGACGTCCTAGTGAAGTTCGGCAACGAGGTAGACGCCGCCGCGGTCATGCTCAACGCCTCTACCGCTTTCACCGATGGCGAGGTCTATGGCATGGGCGCCGAAATCGGCATTTCCACCCAGAAGCTACACGCCCGCGGCCCGATGGCTCTTCCGGAGCTGACCTCTACCAAGTGGATCCTGCAGGGTACCGGACAGACCCGCCCCTAGGAGTGCGGCTATAATCGCCATCCATGACTAGCCCACAGCGCATCGGCATCATGGGTGGCACCTTTGATCCCATTCACAATGGCCACTTGGTAGCGGCCAGCGAGGCCGCACACCGCTTTGCCCTCGATACCGTCGTCTTTGTTCCCACCGGCCAGCCGTGGCAAAAGTCCCACCGCGACGTCACTGCGGCCGAGCACCGCTACCTGATGACGATGGTGGCCACGGCCTCCAATCCGCGATTTACCGTCTCGCGCGTAGACATTGACCGCGAGGGGCCCACCTATACCATCGATACGTTGCGCGACCTGCGCGAACTCTTCCCAGCAGCGGAGTTCTACTTCATCACCGGGGCCGACTCGCTGGCCTCCATCATGAGCTGGCATAACTGGGAAGAGATGCTGGAGATGGCGCACTTTGTGGGCGTGACCCGCCCCGGCTATGAATTAAGCGCCGATATGCTACCTGCCGATGCGCAAGAGGCTATCGATCTCATCGACATTCCCGCCATGGCCATCTCCTCCACGGCGTGCCGCGAACGCGCCGGGCAGGGGCAGCCCGTGTGGTACCTCGTTCCGGATGGGGTGGTGCAGTACATCACCAAGAACAATCTCTATGGGCCTAACCCAGATAAGCCCCTGTAGAAACTTCCGCGGCCTTCCCCAGATTTTGGGCACGGGCCTGCTAAACGTGCAAGAATAGACTCTCAATAGAGATAGTTCATACCGAATATACTCAGACGCGAAAAGGGAATTTTTACACATTGTCTACTTCTGATCTCGCCCGCCGCATGGCAGAAACTGCGGCACACGCCGCGCAGGAAAAACTGGCCACCAATATCGCAGCAATTGATGTTTCCGACGTCCTCGCCATTACCGAGGTCTTCGTACTCGCTTCTGCAGACAACGAGCGCCAGGTGGCCTCCATCGTGGATGAAGTCGAAGACGAAATGACCAAGCAAGACTTCGAGCCGCAGCGCCGCGAGGGCAACCGCGAGAACCGTTGGGTGCTGCTGGACTATGGCAATATCGTCGTCCACGTTCAGCGCAATGACCAGCGCGAGTTCTACGGCTTGGACCGCCTGTACCACGATTGCCCAGCACTGGAGATCGAGGGCATCGAGGCCCCAGAGCGCCCGGGCGAATGGACCAATGGCGTCAACCCGCGCGAAGTTGATTCCATCGACGAGCTCCCACTGGCCGATAAGGTCCCTGGTGAGGACGAGGAGCTTTAAACTCGCATGAGCCGCCGCCTGATCCTGATCCGCCACGGACAAACTACCTATAACGCCACCGGCCGCATGCAGGGCCACTTGGACACCGAGCTGTCCGAGCTGGGCTATGAGCAGGCCCGCGCCGCCGCGCGGCTGCTGCAGGATCAGGGCGTGTCTAAAATCGTCGCCTCCGATCTCCTCCGCGCGCGCGAAACTGCGCGCGTGGTCGCCGAGGCCCTCGGCATGGATTTCACCACGGATGCCCGCCTGCGCGAGACACACCTAGGCCAGTGGCAGGGCAGAACCTCCGCCGAAGTAGATGCCGAGTTCCCAGGCGCGCGCGCCATCTGGCGCCACGACCCCACTTGGGCCCCGCCGCAGGGCGAATCCCGCGTG
This sequence comes from Corynebacterium sp. MSK122, assembly GCF_030229435.2. NCBI lineage: Bacteria > Bacillati > Actinomycetota > Actinomycetes > Mycobacteriales > Corynebacteriaceae > Corynebacterium > Corynebacterium sp. MSK122. The sequence continues at coordinate 123,529 of NZ_JASPHV020000003.1, forward strand.
GACGTAGCCGAGCGTGCCCGGCCTGTCGTCGATGAACTCATGGCAGACTTCGCGGGCTGGGACCAAGGCCCCGTCCTCATCGTGGCCCATGGCGGCGCTATCTCGGCGCTGACCTGCCACCTGCTGGGCCTTGACCACGCGCAGTACGGGATCCTTTCCGGATTGAAAAATACCCACTGGTCACAGCTGACGGCCCGCCCTGATTTCAACCCGGACACGCCGCTGTCTTCGCTGGAGTTTACCCCAGACAATGTGGGTAGCGCCCAGTGGTATTTCGACGGCTGGAATATGGGGGGCGAGGTCACCGGGGACGGCGGGGCGGATATCTAGTGACGGTTCGCGTCATTACGGATTCCTCCGCAGGCCTGCCGCCAGAGCTGGCGGAACAGCTATCCATCACGGTCATTGACCTCCACCTCATGGAAAGCCACGGCAAAGATGGCCTGGAGCGCTCCACCTCGGGCTTGAGCGCGCTGGAGCTGGCCGCCGCCTACGGCCGCGAAATGGAGCGCGCCCAGGATGAGGGAGTGGTGGCCATTCACCTGTCCAAAGAGCTATCTTCCACTTATTCTGCCGCGGTATCGGCCTCCGGCGTCTTTCCGCACACGGTGCGGGTGATTGACTCCGGTTCGGCCGGCATGGTCATGGGTGCGGCCGCCATGTCCGCGGCTAAGTTGGCCTCCCGTGGAGCCAGTTTGGACGAGTGCTACGCAGCGGCCATCGGTACCCTCAAGCGTGCGGCTACCTGGGTTTACCTGCATTCCACGGAGGATCTGCGCCGCTCTGGCCGCCTTTCCCCGGCCACGGCTGTGCTGTCTACGGCGCTATTGGCTACCAAGCCGATTATGTCGATTACCCGTGGCAAGCTGGAGCTGGTGGGCAAGACCCGCACCCAGACCAAGGCTTTTACCAAGCTGGTGGACCTCATCGCCTCCCGCGCGGACGGTGAGCCGGCCTTTGTCGCCATCCAACACAACCAGGCCGAGGACGCAGCCGCCAAGTTGGAGGCGCTCCTTGCAGCGGCGCTGCCGCAGGGTTCGTCCTTTATTTGTACTCCGCTTAACGACGTCCTCTCTGTCCACGCCGGCCCCTCCGCCATCGGCGTCTCCGCCGTGTTTAGCTCCGAGCCGCCCGTGGAACCTGTGCATTCTCACACACGTGGTCGACCCCGCGCCTTCCCGCCGCGCCGATCTGTGGATAACTAGACCCAACGCGCCGGGTTAGTTGACGCCCACAACAAGTTATCCACAGCCCACCTTCGCTCGACCTACCACTTGTTTGCGCCCGCGCTTAGCCTCAGCGCCATGGCGGCACCCAAGATCAGCGAACGACTCCGCGAATTTACCCAACCCACCGGCGAGGAAGAGCTCCTCGCCGTCGATTACCCGCGCCCGCGATTGCGCATCAGCCCCTGGCAAGCCTGCGCAGTGGCGGTCATTCTCGTTATCGGCGTGGTGGTCTGGCTCGGCATCAATGCGCGCTCCGAAGAATCCGCCGGCATGCCCGAGCCTGCAGCTATGAGCCCAGGCGTGGCCCCGAGCGACGAACCCAGTGAAATCATCGTCTCGGTCATCGGCGAGGTGGCTGAGCCTGGCCTGAAAACGCTCGAGCCCGGCGCGCGGGTGGCCGATGCCCTCGACGCCGCTCAGCCGCTACCCGGCGCCGAGACCCTGGCTCTCAACCATGCCCAGCGGCTTTCCGACGGCCAACAGCTCCACATCCTGCCCTCCGGTGCTGCCCCACCTCCCGCATCCGGCGAGCCCGCCCCAGCCGGCGGCAACTCCAGCGGCCCCGGCGGTGGCGCTAGCGGCAGCGGCGTGAGCCTCAATAGCGCCACCGCCGAGGAGCTCACCGAACTCAAGGGGGTCGGCGAGGTAACCGCGCAAGCCATCGTGGCCTACCGCGAAGAGCACGGCGGTTTCAAGAACGTAGAAGAGCTCCTCGAGGTCTCTGGCATCGGGCCGGCGAAGCTGGCGCAGCTTAAAGACCAGGTCCAGCTCTAGCCCGTACTCGAGCGTGCGATGCGAGAACTGCGGCTCGTCCCCGGCGCGGCTACTGCCTGGCTAGCCGTCATTGCCGTGCTGCTCGCCGGCCGCGGCTGGGCCATCGCACTCATCGCAGTCGTCGTTTCGCTGTGCCTGGTTGCCCGCCAGTGGGGCCAGGCGCTCTTCTGCGGGGCAGTCGCTGCGGGCGCAGCGCTCGTCGCCGCGGTACGCCAGGCCCGCGCCGCCGCCTTCGATCTCGGCACCGAAGTCACCGGACGACTCGTTACCGCACCGACGCAGACCAGTACGGGCGGCTGGCTGCTGCGGCTGAAGGTGCCGGGGTATCCCACCCAGTTGCCGGTCTTTAGCCCGGATCCGGTCCCGGCTGCCGCGGGTGCCGAAATTACGGCGAGGGTGAAGGTAGGGGAGTCGGATAGGGCGGGCGTCGGAAAGCTCAGTGCCAATGCCACTGACGTGCAGATAACCGCCGAGCCCGAAGGCCTGGACGGTTGGGCGGCCGGCGTGGCCGAGAACTTCCGCGCGCTGGTCCTCGATACCGTAGGACCCTCCAGCCAGGGCCTGATTCCTGGCATGGTACTCGGCGATACCGCGCTGCAAGATACCGCCGAGCGCGACCTGTATATCGCCACCGGGCTTTCACACTTAAGCGCCGTATCCGGCGCCAATGTGGCCATAGTCTGCTCTGCCGCGGCCGTGGTCTGCGCCGCCTTCGCGCTCGGGCCCCGCGCCCGCGTGGCCGCCTCCCTGTGCGCCCTTGCCACCTATGTTCTGCTCGTGGGCTTCGAGCCCTCCGTCCAGCGCGCGGCCGTCGCCGGGGTAGTGGGGCTGCTCGCCGTGCTCAATTCCACCCGCATGGAGCCCATCCATGCGCTCAGTCTCGGCATCATCGCGCTGCTCTTTGTGGATTCCGACCTCGCCGTGCACTTTGGTTTTGCCCTATCCTGCGCGGCCACGCTCGGCATCGTGGCGCTTAGCCCGCTCATCTACAAGCACTTGGCCGTGACCGGCTGGCCCGCCATCTTCCTGCGCGCGGTCGCTGTGGCCATCGCCGCCGATATCGTCACCCTCCCGCTGGTCGCGCTTATGTCCGGCGAGGTCTCCGTCGTCTCCGTGCTGGCCAATATCCTCGTCGAGCCCGCCACCGTGCCGATTACCATCGTGGGGCTTATCGCCGCCATCTTTGCCCAGCTCGGCCCTCTCGACGTGCTAGGCGCCGGCTTGCTGCGCCTCATTGAGCCTTTCTCGTGGTGGATTAATACCATCGCCCACGGCGTGGCTCACCTGCCGGTAGTCACCATCCCCGCCAACCCGCTTTTTACGCTGCTTGCCTACGCCTGGATCATCGCCGGCCTCCTCTATCACCGCCCGTGGCTCACGTTGGCGCTGACGCTGGCGGGCATCGCCTGGCTCGGCCTGGCCGCAGGCTAGAATGGCGGGCATGCCTCCAGTACACCTCATCCTCGGCGACGATGAATTCCTCACCGAACGCGCCCGCCTGCAGATCCAGCGCGCCGCGGCCGAGGAGAGCGGATCTACCGGTGCCCGGCCCGAGCTGACCAAGCTCAAAGCTTCCGAGGTCTCTGAGGGCGAGATCCTCGAGGCCACCAGCCCATCGCTGTTTGGCGATAACCGCGTCATCGTCATCAGCGACTGCGAGCGCGCCGGCAAAGAAGTAGTCGATATCCTTCTGCGCGCCTGCGCCAATCCCGCGCCGGGCATGACCATGGTCATTATCTACTCCGTGACGGCCAAGACGCTGAAGAAAAAGAAGAAGCAACCCGAGCTCGTGGCCAAACTGCGCAAGATTGCCGAGGTCCACGAGGTCTTTTCGCTTTACCCCAATGAGCTGGGTCAGTGGGCCACCCGCGAATTTTCCAGCCACGGCGTGCGCCCGACCCCGGACGTTGTCCATGCCGTGCTCGAGGGCGTGGGCTCTGATCTGCGCGAGCTGGCCTCAGCCATCTCCCAGTTGGTCTCCGATACCGGGGGCAATGTCACCCGCGAGGCGGTGCAAAACTACTACGTCGGCGTGGCCGAGGTAGCCAATTGGGACATTGCCGACGCCGCCGTCGCCGGCCGCGTCGAAGCCGCCGTATCCACCTGCCGCCGCGCTCTCCAGCTGGGCGCGAGCCCCGTGGCGATTGCCGCGGCGCTGGCCAATAAGGTCGGCGCCGTCGCCCGCCTCTACTCCGCGCGCGGAGACCAGTACTCGCTCGCGAGCCAAACCGGCCTAGCACCCTACGTGGTCAAGATGACCCAGCCCGTGGCCCGCCGCTGGTCCGCCGATAATGTCACCAAGGCCGTCATCCTCGTCTCCGAGCTCGATGCCGCCGTCAAAGGACAAGGCGGCGATCCCGAATTCGCCATAGAGGCGGCCGTCAAACGCGTCGCGGAACTGGCGCGATAAGCTAGAAACCATGTCTGAGACGCAAGTGCAAGAATTCGCCGGTCGACTCTTTGACATGGCGCGCGAGGGCAACCTGGACCTCCTCGCCTATATCGACCACGGCGTGAATATCGACCTCGTCAACCACGAAGGCCAGTCCTTTATTATGCTCGCCGCCTATCACGGCCACGCCGAGCTGGTTTCTGCACTTGCCCGCGCCGGCGCGGACGTCAACCTGCTCAATGACCGCGGCCAGTCCCCGCTCGCCGGTGCCATCTTCAAGAAGGAAGACGCGGTTATCGACGCCCTCCTTTCCGCCCACGCCGACCCCACCGCCGGCCAGCCCTCCGCGCTGGATTCCGCCCGGCTGTTCGGCCGCGAGGACCTTATCCCGCGCCTCGAAAGCGAGGCGGGGGAGTGACCTGGACGTCCTTTTTCACCCTCTTGCTGATGAACCTGGTAGGCGTCGCCTCGCCGGGACCGGACATCATTTTGGTGACCCGCTACGCCACCCGCTCGCGCCGCCACGCCATTGCCGCGGCCGCCGGCATCCAGATTGGCGTGCTCTTTTGGTGCGCCGCCACCGTCTTTGGCGCCGCCGCGCTGCTGACCGCCTTCCCGGAAATCCTCGGCGCAGTCCAAGCCGTCGGTGGCTGCTTCTTGGTGTTTATGGGAACGCGCGCGCTGCGCAGCGGCATCGCCCAGCGCGCCAATCCACCGGTAGACCTTGAAGACGCAGCCGCCCAGCTCGGCCGCCTGCGCACCGCCTTCAAGGTCGGCCTGGCCACTAATATGTCCAACCCAAAAATCGTGCTCTTCCTCGCCGCGATGATCGCCCCGCTGCTCCCGGCCAGCCCACCCGTCTGGCTGGCGATTGCGCTGACCCTCTCGCTTTCGCTGTCGGCCTTCCTCTTCTTCCTCGTCGTCGCCACGGTAATTTCCACCAATGCCGTGCGCCGCAAGCTCATCGCCGCCGGCCCGTGGATCGACATCGGCTCGGGCCTCTTCTTCGTCATCGCCGGCATTGTTCTCATCATCTCCGGCGGGCAGAACCTGCTGGCTTAAAATAGGCGCGGCGTGCCCTCGGTCACCGTGTCCAGCACCCACTGGGTCCAACGGGCGACGGTGGAGGCGCGCCGCCGGGACGTCGCCAAGCTGAGCCCCAGCCCATTCATGGCCACACAAATCTCCGCGGTGCTAGCCACCGCGCCGCGGGCCAGGCTGAGCTCAAGCACCTCGCGGAAAACCCGCCGCGCCGCCAGCGCCCGTATGAGCGCCGCATTCCGAGCGTCGCGCTGCGGCTGCTCGATCACCCGCCGCCCGTGCTCTGTCGGCTCCCACGTGTCCTCCACCGGCTCCGCTAGGCCCAGGTAGCGCGCGGCGTTGGCATAGTAATCCGCCTGCCGCGGGTCGAAATCATAGCGCTGGGTAATCTCCGCCTTGCTTAGCGGCTGCAGGGCAATGAGCTCCAGCAAGTTGACCACCCGCTCAAAGCTATTAGCCTGCGGGAAGGGCACGGCCGGTTCGGGTTCGGGCGCTACCGCCCGCACGATGTCGAGCGCCGCCTGCGCATCCAAGTGCGAGGAGGACAGCGCGTAGCGGGCGCTATCGACCAGCGAAATGCTGCGAAAATCCGCCGGGTCCCGAAACTCATAGCGGTACAGGTGGAAAATGCCATTGGAATACACCAGGTAAACCGGCACCACATCCTTGGCCAGGCGCTGCTGGAAACGCCGATACGGAAAATACAGCTGCCGGATATTGAAATCCTCCGACAGGTGGTTCTTCGCCTCCACCAGCACTAGGTGCTTGAGTGATTCAAAGCCGCCGTCGATTTCCATCTGCGCGCGGTCCACCGCCACATCCACGCCCAAGTCCGGCAGCCGCACCTTAAGCCCGTGCGTGGACATGCGCCCCGCCACCGTGGCCTGCAACGGCGCGCACCCCAGGAAGTCCTCCAGCATCCCGCTTGCCGACGCCCCATTTAACGCCACTGCCTCCGAGCTCACTGCCTCCAACGAGAGGGTGTCCAGCCCCGCCGGCAGCTCTAGCGTGCGCACCTCGCCGCGCTGCGTTTCTGGAAATCGTTCGTAGAGGTTGAATCGCCCTACCAGATATTCACTTCGGCTGACCGGCACGATTCCCAGGCGGAGACGCTGAAAAATCCACGGCCGCGAGGTAGAGAAATCATGCTTGGCCATCAACCGTGGCTGCCGGCCCGAGAGCTGTTCTAGCTCCCGCGCGCCGATATAGAAATACCCGCGCCGCTCCAGCTCCGCGTCGTATCCCGCCGCCAGGATGCGCAGCCACCCCCAGTCATTGACGCCGAGCTTCATCGACTCCGGCACGCCAAAGCGTGCCCGCAACTCCTGCTCCTGTCTCTTATACACATCTCCGAGCCCAC
>NZ_JASPHV020000040.1:0-8801 GCF_030229435.2 Corynebacterium sp. MSK122
CAAGACTCCAGGCGGACCATTTCGATGATCTGATGGACCGCCTTCTCCTTGAACTCGACGGAATACTTTCTAGGCATAGTTCAATCCTTCCTTAGCTGAGGTAGGAACTAAACCCAGGACGCTTCAATGAGGTCGATTTCTCCCACCCGATAAGAGACGTTGGCAGCGATTATTTCTGCCCCACGTTCGCGCAGATAGCGCGCTGCAAACGCCTCTCCCCTTTTACCTAAGACTTGTTTATGACGAGGCTTCTTCGTGACCAAGCGGTGTTCTGAACTAAAGTGCATTGCGGTTTATCCTTGTGCGTCGAGAAATTCATTGGCTAGCACAGGACACCGCAGGTGAAAGGGCCTACACAAGGGACGCACAGGCAAAAAGACCCTAGCTGTGGATAACTACGCTCTGCAGCGCTTTTATCCACAGCTAGGGTACGGCGCTGTGTGCGCCGGCTTGACAAAGTTATTCCGGCATCATGAATTCCGGCTTATCCAGCTCCTCGATATTGACATCCTTGTATGTAATAACGCGGACGTAGCGCACAAAGCGCGCGGAGCGGTACATATCCCATACCCAAGCATCAGACATGCGTACCTCGTAGTAGACATCAGGCCCAGAGGTATGCGGAATAAGCTCTACCGCATTAGCCAGATAAAAGCGCCGCTCAGTTTCAACGACATAGGAAAACTGGCTGACAACGTCCCGGTACTCGCGGTAGAGAGACAGCTCTACCTCAGCCTCGTAGTTATCGAGTTCCTCTGCACTCACGGTGGACCTCCAGGTTGTGGGTTAGCTCGCTTTAGCTTAACGCGAGAAGCGCTAGTTTCTTGCTAGGCACGCGCGGCAAAATCCGCATGAGCGCGGCGGACATTCTCATAGCTCATCCGGTGCTCCGGGCACGCTCCAAGCGCCGCAATTGCGGCCTCATGCGCCTTGGTTCCGTACCCCTTATGGCTGGCTAACCCGTAGCCGGGGTACCGCGCATCCAGCTCGTACATCAGGTGGTCGCGGCTGACTTTGGCCAACACACTCGCCGCGGCGATACACCGCGCGGCCGCATCGCCGCCGATAATGGGCAGGTGGGGTTGGGTGAGGCCGGGGATAAAGAGGGCGTCGGTAAGCACATAGCCCGGACGTACCTCCAGGCGCGCAACTGCCCTGCGCATGCCGGAAATATTGGCGTGCTGGATGCCGCGCTTATCGATGTCCCCCGCCCCGATATGCACCACAGACCAGTCCACAGCCTTGTCTTTAATGAGTGGAAAAAGCTTCTCTCGTTGTTTGGGGGTGAGCTTCTTGGAGTCAGTAAGTTCCGACAACTCCTTGATCGGCCGATCGGGCATCACACAAGCTGCGATGGTGATTGGTCCACAGCAGGCACCGCGCCCGGCCTCGTCTACGCCGGCTACCGGGCCTAAACCGGCCTTGTTCAATGCGACCTCGAAGGTGCGTCGCTGTTTAAGCCGCCGCATGCGAGATTTCCGGGTGTTCCACCCCGCCCCAACGCGAAAGCGGCAAAATGATGGCCTCGACGCGCCCGCGGACATTGTCGACCGGGACGGTGCCCTGCAGGTGGTCACCCAAGTGCGCACGGGAATCGAGGGAGTTGGTGCGATTATCACCCATCACCCAAAGGTTTCCTTCGGGGACAGTGACTGGGCCAAAATACTCTCCGCCACACTCTCGCGAACCCACGCTGGCGTCTACGGGAATCTCCGGCGGATCGAGGACGAAGGCTTGGTCAATGGGCCTTCCATCCACCATGACCGCAGGATCGCCGGCCTGACAACTCACCGTCTGCCCGCCGGTAGCAATGACGCGCTTTACCAGGATATTTTCCCCATTGGGAAGCAGCCCTACGGCCGCTAGAGCATTTTGGGCTCCGCGCATGAAAATATTGTGCGAACGATTGACCTCAAACTCGTTATTCCACGACTCGGGCCCTTCAAAAACCACCACTTCCCCGGGCTTTGGGTCCGTGAAGTAATAGCTGACCTTTTGCACGGCGATACGATCGTTCTTGCAGCCAGGACACCCGTGCAGGGTCGGTTCCATCGACGCAGAAGGAATGACATACATCCGCCCCACCAGCGCCTGCAGGAGCACCAGCAGGACAAAGCCTGCCGCCACGGGGAAGAGAAAATCCCGGGTGCGCAGGCGTTGGGAGGAAGGCTTACTCCTGAATGTCCGGGTCATCGACCCCACCAATGCGGGTAAACGGCCAGAATACGAATTTCACCTTGCCACGGACGTTTTCTACTGGAACCGTGCCGTGGAACTTATCGGTCATATGGTAGCGCGAATCGGCCGAAGCAGTACGGTTATCGCCCATCACCCAGATGTTGTCCTCCGGTACCTCGACGGGACCAAAGTACGGACCACCACAGGCCTCCGAGCCGGTCGACTCATCTACCGGATACGTTGGCGGGTCTTGCACGTAGTCCTGCTCGATGGGTTTGCCATCTACCATGACAGCAGGATCGCCCTCCTGGCAGGACACTGTCTGTCCGCCGGTAGCAACCACACGCTTGACCAGAGTATTTTCGTCTGGCGGTGCCAAGGATACGAAGCTCAACGCATCCTGTACACCGTGAATTACCGGATTGGACGAGCGCGGTGAGACGTAGCTGGAATTCCAGTCCTCGGTGCCTTTAAACACGACGACATCGCCCGGCTCTGGCCCGCCGTCACCGTAGTAAGAAATCTTTTCCGTAAAGATACGGTCATTTGTGCAGCCCTCGCAGCCGTGCAGAGTCGGCTCCATCGAGCCCGATGGGATCACATACTGCCGGCCGATAAAGTTCTGGAAAAGTCCGACGATCACGAGAACCGTAGCCACGACCAGAAGGGTTTCCAGCAGCCATGGCATTTCTTTCTTCTTAGTCGTCTCTTTGCCTTGCTGGGTGGCGTCGCCCTGTACGGGGCGGGCCCCCTCGCCTTCCGGCGACTGTTCCTGCGAGATGCTGTCTTTATTCACGCGCTAGATCCTAGCAACCCCATGTCCGATTTCCGGCCTTATCCCCCTCGCGGCAGGAGGATTCACAGACAACTTTCCGTTTAGATCAGGGCTTCCAACTGTGAATTGAGCAAAATTGGGCATTGAAAAATCCCCTTCCACCCACAGCAGGGTGCAAGGGGAAACTGGCGCGCAGCGCGCTAGTACTAGCGACGCTCCTTGATGCGAGCCTTCTTGCCGCGCAGATCGCGCAGGTAGTAGAGCTTCGCACGGCGGACGCGGCCACGGCGGGAGACCTTGATGGACTCCAGGTTCGGGGAGTGAACCGGGAAGGTACGCTCAACGCCGATACCGAAGGAAACCTTACGGACAGTGAAGGTCTCACGGATGCCGGAGCCCTGACGACGGATGCAGATGCCCTTGAAGAGCTGTGCACGCTCGTTGTTACCCTCGATAACCTTTACGTTAACGTCGAGGGTATCGCCTGGGCGGAAGGACGGGATATCGTCGCGCAGCTGTGCTGCATCGACCTTGTCAATAATGTTGGACATGCCAATATTCCTTTTCAGTTTGGGACAGAGGACCCTAGCGGCGTACTGCCTAACCGGTTCGTGCCCGTTACATAGAACGGTGCACTATTTTTCCACATACGCCAGCCGGAACCAAATTCTCATATCGCACGCTGCCTTACCCGACCACGATTTTTCACCGCGGTGGGAGACATCTAGAAGCCTGCCTTCTTCAGAGCATCGGCCATAGCGCCGCCACCGCCGGCGCCACCTGCACCACCCGTGCGGCCGCGCGAGCCACCCCGGGATCCGCGCCCAGATTTGTGGCCAGAGCGCTTTCCTTCTCCCCTGCCGCCGGACTTGGCGGAACCGCGTGGGGAATCACCGCGGCGCTTAGGGGCCGGCTGCCCCGGTTCATCATCCAAACGGAGGGAGAGACCGATGCGCTGGCGCTCCACATCAACCTCCATGACCTTCACCTTGACCACCTGGCCAGAGCGCACGACCTCGTGCGGATCGGAGACAAACTTGTGGCTCATGGCAGAAACGTGGACGAGGCCATCCTGGTGGACTCCGACGTCCACGAAGGCGCCAAATGCCGCCACGTTTGTCACCGTGCCCTCAAGAATCATGCCCGGGGTGAGATCGGAGACTTTATGTACGCCTTCTTTAAAGGTGGCGGTCTTGAACTCAGGGCGCGGGTCGCGTCCGGGTTTATCCAGCTCGGCGATGATATCGGTCACCGTAGGAATGCCGAAATTCTCGTCTGCAAAGTCTGCTGGCGCCAGCGTGCTGAGTACGCGGGTATTGCCAATAAGTTCAGAAATACCCAGGCCCGTCTTCTCCGCGATGCGGGAGACGACAGGATATGCCTCCGGGTGTACGGCAGAGGAATCTAGCGGATCGGTACCGCCACTGATGCGGAGAAAGCCCGCAGACTGCTCGAAGGCCTTAGGCCCCAGACGCGGTACCTTCTTCAGTTCCTTGCGGGAAGCAAAAGAACCGTGTTCATTGCGGTAGGAAACGATATTGGCGGCGATGGTGGAATTGACACCCGCCACGCGCTCAAGCAGCGGGACGGAAGCGGTATTGAGATCTACGCCCACACCGTTTACCGCACTTTCCACGACGCCATCAAGGGTGCGAGCGAGCGCGGTCTGGTTAACGTCGTGCTGGTACTGCCCCACACCAATAGCCTTAGGATCGATCTTGACCAACTCAGCCAAAGGATCCTGCAAGCGGCGAGCGATGGAAACCGCACCGCGCAGCGAGACATCCATGTCGGGGAATTCCTCCGCTGCAAGCGGCGAAGCTGAGTAGACCGAGGCGCCGGACTCCGAAACCACCACAGGAGTGGGTCGCTGACCCCCAGCTTGCTTGATAAGGTCCGCAATTTCCTGGGCAAGCTTCTCGGTCTCACGGGAGGCGGTGCCGTTGCCGATGGCCATAAGGTCTACAGAATGCTTGGCGCACAGGGTCGACAGCGTCTGAACTGCTTGACTCCACTGGTTCTGCGGCTGATGCGGGTAGACAATGGCCGTATCGAGCACCTTGCCGGTTTTGTCCACTACCGCACACTTCACACCATTGCGATAACCCGGATCCAAGCCGATGGTGGCACGCTGGCCAGCAGGTGCCGCGAGCAGCACGTCGCGCAAATTGGTGGCAAAGATCTTCAGCGCGCCTTTTTCCGCAATCTCTTTCAGCCGCATGCGAACGTCCAGGCTGGAGGAAATACAGAGCTTGGTGCGCCAGCCCCAATGGACGGCGTCGGCAAGCCATTTGGAGGAGCGATCCAGCTCGAAGCGGGAGGCGATTACATCCTCGTAATCGGCGTCATCGCCGGCATCTAGTTGCAGCTGCAGCACTCCCTCATTCTCGCCACGCAGCAGCGCCAAAATGCGGTGCGAAGGCAGCTTGTGGAAGGGCTCGTTGAAATCGAAGTAATCCTTAAACTTCGCGCCTTCGGCTTCCTTGCCCTCAATAACGTGCGCGCCCATGGAGCCTTCAGTGAACATACGCTCGCGTACTTCACCCACCAGATCCGCGTCGAGCGCGAAGCGGTCCACCAAGATGGCCCGGGCGCCGTCGAGGGCCTTCTTGGTGTCCTCAAAGCCCTCGGTGGTAAAGGCCTGTGCCAATTCTTCTGGAGCGGCGTTGGGATCCGCAATGAGCTTATCGGTCAGCTCCTCAAGGCCGGCTTCGCGGGCAATATCGGCCTTGGTTTTGCGGCGCTTCTTATACGGCAGATACAAATCTTCTAGCCGCGCTTTGGTCTCGCAGGCAAGGATTTGCTCCTTGAGGGCGTCGCCAAGCTTGCCCTGCTCTTCAATCGCCGCAAGGATGGTCTCCTTGCGCTCTTGTAGTTCCTTTAGATAGTTCGCGCGCTCTTCAATGGTGCGCAGCTGGGAGTCATCCAGCCCACCGGTGGCCTCCTTGCGGTAGCGGGCGATAAAGGGCACTGTATTGCCCTCCGCAAGCAGCTGCAACGCGGTAGAAACCTGCGATTCCTTGACGTTGAGCTCGGCGGCGATAGTGGCCGCAATATTCACGTGGTCTCCTCACTCTTTCTCGAGGTTTGGGATTAGACCCACCCAATTTACCGCACGGCTCCTCTACTGCCTTCGCTTGCCGACGCCCCCAAGACGCACAAAACCTCCTTTCCCTAGGAAGGAAAGGAGGTTGCTATGGTGCGTTCTTAGTAGATAACCACGCGGGCGTTATCGCCGCCGGCACAGGAAACGCGCGAAGAGCTGCCGGAGCAGTACATGGTGTAGGTACCACCGGTGGCCGGCGAGTAGACGCTCAAGGTAGCGCCGGTTCCGCCGCCAGCGACCCAGTTATTCATAAACGCGGTATAGACGTTGCTGGCAAAGCCGCTGGAGGTCTTGGTAATCGCTGGATAGTAGCTAGTGAAGTCACTCCAAGAGTGCCCATTGCTACTGCCAGAAGACGCTGCCTGCGCCGGTGCTGGTGCTGGGGCGTCCTTGGTCTTGGTCACCGTGACCGGGCTGGAATCTTCATCCTCATCCTCAGCATCGTCCTGGGACGAGGAACCGGAGTGCTTGCTAGATCCGGAGCCGGAGCCGCTATTGGCATCAGCCTGCTGGAATTGACTATCGGCGGCCGCGCTAGTCGATGCATCATCCTTGGTATTGGTCACGAACATGATGACCATGGCTGCCACCGCGATGACCGCCACAATGGCTGCGATAATCGTGGCGCCACCTACGCCACCGCTTTGCTGTGGCTGGGAATAATACTGCTGATTGTACTGGGGCGGCTGTTGGTTATATCCACCGTAGTTATTGCCGTTGGGAGCCGTCATATTTTAGGGACCGCCTTGGGAATAGGAATCTGGAGGGGATGTCCCCTTTACTATAGCCCTAGAAGGCATATGCGCTGCAGTGTAGGCATGAAAAAGCGCTAAATAGTTTTCCAGATTCCGCTTATAACCCAGAATCCGTCCGCCACACAGCCGGGGCACCAAGCCCCATCTCCGTAAAACCGATTTCCGCACTGCCCACCCATGAGGCTGCCGGCGGCAAGCAGTCTGCTACTAAGGAAGCCACTGTGGCCAGCGGCTGCGTGGTCTCTGCGTTTACGATGAGCCGCCACACCGGAATTCCTTGTGGCCACTGGCCGAATCTGAAGCGATATTCCTGCGCTAGCGGGCTGCTTTCAGTGCACTCCTCCGCTTCCTGGAGAGCGAAAATGCTTAGCGGCTCAAAGCCCCGTGCCCGCAGCGTCTCCGGCAATACTTCGAGGCTATTCTCCCACTCCTGGGTTACTAGGAGTACGCAGAGGTCAGCGCTTACCTCCATTAGCCTTCACCCTGTGTGTTGGCTTCTTGTTCCAACTGCGCGATGAAGGCCTTGTCGTCCTTATCGAGCTCAGCCGCCTCCAAAAGTTCGGGACGGCGTTGCCACGTGCGCAGCAAAGCCTGTTCCCTCCGCCATGTGTCTACCAAACCGTGGTTTCCCGAGGTGAGCACGTCCGGCACGGCTAGGCCACGCCACTCTCGCGGCTTGGTATAGCTCGGGCCTTCCAAGAGACCATCAGAAAAAGAATCTTCCTCATGAGAGCGCTTATTTCCCAGTACACCGGGGATGAGTCGCACTACTGCCTCAGCAATCACCAACGTTGCCACTTCCCCACCGATCAACACATAATCGCCGATGGAAACCTCGCGCACGCGGTAGCGCCGAGCGGCGTCATCCACCACGCGCTGATCGATGCCCTCATAACGCCCGCAGGCAAAAACAATGTGCTCCTCATTGGACCACGCCCGCGCATCCGCTTGGCTAAACGGTTTTCCCGTTGGCGTCGGCACGATAAGCAGTGGGAGGTCGCTATCCTCATCGGCCGTGGCATCAACCGCATAGGCTTGTGCTTCTACCCCTTCTAATTCGTCGTGGCGCGGACGGTTTAGGTGTGGCAGCGCAGACTCTAAATTAGGCGCACTTTCCCGCGAGGCGACGCTATCGAGCGCCGGCCCCCAAACTTCTGGCTTCATAACCATGCCGGGGCCACCGCCGAACGGCGAGTCATCGACAGACTTATGCGCATCCGTAGCCCACTGCCGCAGGTCGTGCACACCTACTTCAAGGCGACCTTGTTCAATGGCCTTTCCCAAAAGCGCATGCCGCAACGGGTCTAGGTACTCCGGAAAGATGGTGATGACGTCAAGCCTCATAGGTCAAGCAGTCCTTCCGGCGGATCGATGGTGCACGTTCCAGCTTCCAGGTTCACCTCAGGAACAATGGCATGCACGAAGGGAATGAGCGCCTCCTTGCTGTTGTCGAGTTCTACCTCCAACAAATCCTGGCTTCCGCCGTGGATGATTGATGTGACCTTACCAACTTCCTTGCCAGCTAAAAGAACGCGCAGCCCTTCCAACTCGTGGTCATAAAAGCCATCATCATCACTGTCGAGCGGAGCGGCAAAGAACTTAGTACCACGTAGGATATCCGCCACTGTTCGGTCTTTGATCTCTTCAAAGGTAATGAGCAGCCTTCCCTTATGGCTCCGGACCGCCTTGATAGTTAGTGTGTGCTCCTTCTTGCCCTGCGTGCCATGAAGAACTTCCCCTACCGCAAAGCGCACCTCCGGTTCATCCGTAGTGGCTTCTACTACGACTTCACCTTTCACGCCGTGCGATTTAATCACGCGACCAATCATCAATTCCATAGCGGAAAGTCTACAACACAGAGGCGGAATCAAGCGGTGGATGCGCCACGCTTGAATAGTTCGTTAAGTATTTCACGTGGGGTTGCGCCGCCGAGGATTTGTCGGGGTGTTTCGTTGAGCTCATTTTGCACCCACGCGACATGTTCGGG